>DATCPU010000387.1:0-1824 GCA_036569925.1 Candidatus Dormiibacterota bacterium | reverse complement strand
TCCTCACTCATCCCCTCATTTTCCTTGGGACATGAAGGACTCGGTTGGCCCTAGCCTAGATTTCTCAAACATGGGCAGTGCATCGGGGCTGCGAATCTGAGAGAATCGTTGTGCAGCAGCGATTTCTCCACGATCCGAGGTGCGCCCCCATGCAGACAGAGTGTACACCGAAGCTGTTCGAGTTTGAAGCGGTCGAGCGACGTTCAGTGGTGGCCGGTTTCGACGGCGGGAACATCACCTCGAACGCAGGCGCGCTGCTGCTGGGACAGGTGGACCGGGGCGTCGGGCTGGTGCGTCGCTTTGCCGACTGCTTCATCGATCGACGCGACCCTCGCTATGTCGAGCATCAGGTCGAGACCCTGGTGGGGCAACGCATCTTCGGCCTGGCGTTGGGCTATGAAGACCTGAACGATCACGACGAGCTGCGCAAGGACCCGACGTTTGCGGTGTTGGCGGGGAAGTTGAGCCCGGTGCTGCGGACCGACTGCGAACCGTTGGCCGGCAAAAGCACACTCAATCGCCTGGAGCACACGTCGCGGCGGCATGCGTCGAAGTATCACAAGATCGATTGTGACGATGCGCAGGTCGATGCATTGCTGGTGGATCTTTTCCTCGAAGCGCATGAGCGCGCACCGCGCGAGATCGTGCTGGATCTCGACAACACCGACATTCCGCTGCACGGCGAGCAGGAAGGCCGCTTCTTCCACGGCTATTATAAGGAGTACTGCTACCTCCCGCTCTACGTGTTCTGCGGTCGGCACCTGCTGCTAGCCCGCCAGCGGCGCGCGAACGTCGCGGGCTGTGACGGCGCAGTCGAGGCGATCGCGCGCATTGTCGCGCAGATCCGCCAGGAATGGCCACGCATACGCGTCATCCTGCGCGCCGACAGCGGTTTCTGCAACGACGAGCTGATGGGATGGTGCGAGGCCAACCGCGTCGACTACGTGTTTGGCCTGGCGCGCAACCGCCGCCTGGAGGCAGCGCTGGTCGATCAGCTTGCCGAGGCGAAGCGTCTATGTGCCGCCTCGGGGCAGTCGGCACGCGTGTTCCGCGACTTCCGGTATTGCACGATCGACAGCTGGAACCGCACGCGCCGGGTTATCGGCAAGGCCGAGCATACGCTGGAGGGCTCCAATCCTCGCTTCATCGTCACCTCCCTCAAGCGTAGCCGCATCGCCTACGATGCGCGCGCCCTCTACGAGAAGCTCTATTGCGCCCGCGGCGAGGCGGAGAACCGCATTGGCGAGCAGTTCGAGCTGTTCGCCGATCGCGCCTCGTCGGCCACCATGGCCGCCAATCAGTTGCGCATGTCGTTCTCGGCCATGGCCTATGTTCTGGTCGATACCTTGCGCCGCGTCGGTCTGCGCCATGGCCAGTTCGCCGATGCCGCCGTCGCGACCATTCGCCTCAAGCTGCTCAAGCTCGGGGCGCAGGTGCGCACCAGCGTGCGCCGCATCCACTTCGCCATCACCTCAGGATGTCCGAACAAGGACGAGTTCGAACTCGCCCACATCTATCTTCAGCGCGCCTTCAGCTCTGCCTGAGCCACAGGACGCGCCGAAAACACCAGGATTGCTCATTGCCATGCTGACGCGCGCCTTGACGGACTCGCATTACGGGAAGCCGAAAGTTATCGCTCGCGCGTGACGCGAACCTCGCCAGATCACCAGCAAACCAGATCCTGCGTACCACTGAAATGCAGATGACGGCCGGGTTCGCCGCCCTGATACGTTCGCGTTTGAGAAATCCAGGCTAGCTACACCCGTACGGCAAGCATCCAGATAACGAATTACCTTCAGCGGCGATGAAGGTCCTGATATAAAC
>DATCPU010000386.1:0-5092 GCA_036569925.1 Candidatus Dormiibacterota bacterium | reverse complement strand
GACCACCGGCACATCGACGAGGAGCTTGGTGGCGAGGTGACAAAGCTCTACCGCCGGTCGATCCTGACGGCCCGGACCCACGTCGACAACCACGGCGCGATCATCGCGGCCACGGACTTTGACATCACCAAGTTCGCGCGCGACACATACGCGTACGCGTGGCCCAGGGATGGCGCTCTGGTCGCGAACGCCCTCGATCGGGCCGGGCACGAGGACGTGACCCGCAACTTCTTCACCTACTGCCAGCAATGCCTGGTTGAAGAGGGGTTTTTTCTGCACAAGTACACGGCCTACGGCCTCCCGGGCAGCTCATGGCTGCCGTGGGTCGACCGCGACGGAAACATCACGCTGCCGATCCAGGAGGACGAGACCGGCCTCGTCTTGTGGGCGCTGTGGCAGCACTACAGGATTCACCGCAACCTGGATTTCATCGTCGGGCTCTACACGACGCTGGTGGTGCCTGCTGCTGACTGGATGGTCACTTACGTCGACGAGAGGAACGGCCTCATCAAACCGTCATGGGATCTTTGGGAGGAGCGTTGGGGGGTCCACGCTTTCACAGTCGGCGCTGTTTGGGGCGGTCTGGACGCCGCTCGCAGCTTTGCCGAGCTTTTTGGGGACGTCGCCAGCGTCGTGCGTTATCGCGATGCTGCAGATCGGTTGCGCCAGGCCGCCGACGCTTGCCTTTACAGCCCCGACCTCGGCCGCTTCGCGCGCCGGGTCGCCGTGGAGGAGGACGGCACCACGACTGTCGACCTGGTCAACGACAGCGCCATCTACGGGCTCTGGCGGTTCGGCATGTACCCGCCCGACGAGCCTCGCATCGCACAGACGATGAAAGCGATCAGCCAGGAGCTTGCCAACAATGGTCCGGCCGGCGGCTTCGCTCGCTACCGCGACGACTATTACTTCAAGGTCGACCCCGACACGAAGAAGGTGCCGGGCAACCCGTGGTTCATCTGCACGTTATGGATGGCGCAGTGGTACATCGCCACCGCCAAGACGGCCCACGACCTGAAGCCGGCCCGAGAGATCATCAACTGGGTCGTCGCGCACCAGCTGCCTGGCGGCCTGCTGTCCGAGCAGCTAGACCCGAACACCGGCGCGCCACTCTCGGTGTCACCGCTGACGTGGTCGGCGGCGGAGCTGATCGCCACAGTCGACGAGTTCTGCAAGCGATCGGAGCGGGTACGTCGGTCAGCCCTGTCGACGGTCCCGCCCAAAGCAGCTCAATAGGAGATTCAATGCGCAAAATCACGGTGCTCAACAACCTGACGCTCGATGGAGTGATGCAGGCGCCAGGCCGGCCTGATGAGGATCGCCGGGGCGGATTCAAACACGGGGGCTGGGCGATCCCCTACAACGATGCCGTGATGGGCAAGGTCATGGCAGAGGGAATGGCCCAGGGCGGAAGCCTGCTCCTCGGCCGTCGGACCTACGAGGACTTCTTCAAGTTCTGGCCGACGCGGACCGACAACCCTTTCACCGAGGTGCTGAACAACGTTCAGAAGTACGTTGCGTCAAGGACGCTCCGGGAGCCGCTCCCATGGAAAAACTCCACGCTTCTCAAGGGCGACGCCGCGAACGCGGTGGCGAAGCTGAAGAAGCAGAGGGGCAAGGACCTCGTCGTCCTGGGCAGCGGACAGCTTGTCGAGTCGCTGATGAAGCGGCACCTGGTCGACGAGTTCATGCTCCTGATTCACCCACTGGTCTTGGGATCCGGGCGCCATCTCTTCAGCGACGGGGGATCGCCGGCGCCACTCCAGCTCGTCGACACCACGATGACGACCACGGGTGTGATGATCGCGACTTACAGGCCGGCGAAATCGGCGGCAAAGAAGAGAGCCTAAGCCGCTAAAGCGGAATGTTCCCGTGCTTTCTGGGCGGTCGTTCGACTGTCTTGCGCAGGCACAGCTCCAGGCCTCGCAGCAGCTCGCGGCGTGTCTCGCGCGGCTCGATGACGTCGTCGATGTAGCCCCGCTCTGCCGCCACGTAAGGGTTCGCGAATCGTGCGGTGTACTCGGCGACCAGCTCCTTGCGGCGCCCGGCGGCGTCGGGAGCTGCGGCGAGGTCTCGCTTGTAGATGATGTTCACCGCTGCCTCTGGCCCCATCACGGCGATTTCGGCGGTCGGCCAAGCAAGGTTCAGGTCCGCGCCCATCTGCTTGGGCGACATCACGCAATAGGCCCCGCCGTAGTCCTTGCGCGTGATCACAGTGAGCTTCGGCACCGTCGCCTCCGCATACGCGTAGAGCAGCTTGGCGCCGTGCCGGATGATGCCGCCGTGCTCCTGGTCGCGTCCGGGCAGATAACCGGGAACGTCCACGAAGGAGATGATCGGGATGCCGAAGGCATCGCAGAAACGGATGAAGCGCGCCGCCTTGACCGACGCGTTGATATCGATGGCGCCCGCGAGGACCTTCGGCTGATTGCCCACGATCCCAACGACGTGGCCGCCCAAGCGGCCGAGGCCGACGACGATGTTCGGCGCGAAGAAGGGCTGGACCTCGAGGAACTCGCGGTCGTCGAGCACTCGGGAGACGACGTGGCGCATGTCATAAGGCTTGTTCGGAGCCTCCGGCACGATCGTCTGCAGCTCGGGGTCTGCCCTCTCAGGGTCGTCTGTCGTCGGCAGGTACGGCGGACGCTCGCCATTGCTGGACGGCAGGTACGAGAGCAGCTTCCGCACGCCGGCCGCACACGCCGCCTCGTTCTTCGGCAAGAAGTGCGCAACACCCGAGGTCGCGTTGTGGACATCGCCGCCACCCAGCTCATCGAATGACACGCTCTCGCCGGTGACGACTCGGATGACCTCGGGACCCGTGATGAACATGTAGCCCTGGCCGGCGACGATGAAGATGAAGTCGGTGATGGCAGGCGAGTAGACCGCGCCGCCCGTGCACGGGCCGGCGATGACGCTGATCTGCGGTATCACCCCTGACGAGCGCACGTTGCGATAGAAGATGTCGGCGTAACCGGCCAGCGCAACGACGCCTTCCTGGATGCGCGCGCCGCCCGAGTCGTTGATGCCGATGATCGGTACGCGGTTGCGCAGGGCGAGCTCCTGGACCTTGACTATCTTCTCCGCCGTCACCTCGCCCAGCGAGCCGCCGTAGACAGTCGCGTCATACGCATAGACGGCCACCGGGCGACGGTCGATCTCGCCGAACCCGGCAACCACGCCATCTCCCGCGATCCGCCGGTCCTCCATGCCGAAGCCCTGCGCGCGGTGCGTCGCGAAAACGTCGAGCTCCACGAACGAGCCCGCGTCCAGCAGCATCTCGATGCGTTCGCGCGCCGTCGCCTTGCCTGCGGCACGCCGCTTGTTTTCGGCGGCCGTGTCCGCGTGTAGGGCCTGGTATCGGCGCTTGCGGTACTGGTTGATCTTTTGCTCGGAAACGGTGGTCGCGACGCGCTCCGGCGCTTCGACGTTCTCCATTGCGGGCGTTGTGCGACGTACTGGCGTGAGGTTTTTCGGTCTGCGGGCGGCCATACGGCATATGGTAGGCGCCGTGCTGAGCCGCCTCAGACAGGCTGCTGCCGAGATCCTGTCGCAGCCGGCTCTGTATTGGGCCATCGCCGGCGTGTTCTGGCTGCGCGTCATTGTTCTCTCCGCGGTCGTGCCCCGCCGCCCCGACGCAGAGGGCATGTGGGAGGGCGGCCGCGCCTACCTCGCCGACCCCTCGCATCTTTACGACGCCGCTGCCGCCTACCTGGCTCAGACCCACGTCATCGCGCCGCCAGGCGTGCTGGCCGCCTTCGTCAGCCCGCCTCCGGTCGCGGTCCTTGCCGTACCGATTGCCGTGCTGCCCCAAAACGTGGGGGTGGAGGTTTGGACGGTCATCGACGCAATCGCCCTTGTCGGCGCGTTGCTGCTCCTTTACCGGCGGCTCGCGATCACGAACCGGTTGGCACAACCGGCTTTCTGGCTCATCGCTGCGTACTTCCCGCCCGTGTTCGCCGACGTCAGCGCCGGGCAGCGTGGCGGCGTGATCCTGCTGGGAGCGATGGCCTCGATCTGGTTCGAATCGAGCCGCCCGGCTCTCGCCGGCGCCCTTGGCGGCCTGGTCGCCGCCCTGAAGTACTACCCCGCCGCCATGGCGATCGGCACGCGGCCGCCCCACCGCATCCGGTACGCGATCTCTCTCGGCGTGGTTGTCGTTGCGGTCAGCGCGCTGACCTTCATCCCGCTGGGTGCGGGCGGCGCCGTCTTCTATTTCCAGCACGTGCTCCTGCCCTCGCTGGCTTCCCACAACTCCGACTGCGCCTATGACTCGGTGCGGACGCTGTTCGCCCGAACCATCGGCGGTGAGCCTTATCTGGTGCCGAGCGGCACCTCATACATCCTGGTGACGTCGCCCTTGCACCTTGCCTGGCTTGCCCTCGTCCTCGCCTATGCGAGCGCCGTGCTGTTTGCAGCGGGGGCGGCTTGGGCCGCCTGGCGCAGCGGCTGGAACCCCGCGTACGGCATGACCCTCGGTTTTGCGCTTGGGGCGCTGATCCCGAACGAGGTGTGGCCTTACCAATGGCTGCCACTGCTGCCGGTCGCTTTGGTGGTCGCGGTCCGCGCGATCGAGAAGAGGCGATGGCTGACGCTTGGCTTGCTTGGAGTCTGCCTGCTCGGGTTCTACCGGCAGCCGTGCGCTCTGATCTTCCCGAACCTGTGGACCCTGGCGGCAATTGGGGTTTTCGTGTTGGCGCTATGGGAGAATCGCCTTTTCCGTCTTGAGGTCACGTCGACCTCGCGTTCTGAGTGAGGGAGGTAACGCATGGCGCTGAACGCTGAGGTCAGGTTCACGTGGGTGGGCCACGGGACCTGGAAGGTTCGAAGCGCCAAATCGAAGGCAGTCATCAAGCCCGGCGACATCGTCTGAGGTGGCCAAAAGGCGTCGCCGCCGGAGAAACGTTATCGGGGCCTCCGCCACGTGGATGGCAAAAGCCATCAGGACGGGGCGGTTCTCATCCGAAGAGATCGTCAGCGCCCACATAGAGCAGATCGGGGCGATGAACCCGCACCTGAACGCCGTCGTGCGCACCGAAGGCCACAAGGCGCTCATCCAGGCTCGCGCCGCCGACCGTCACAACACCCGCGG
>DATCPU010000385.1:0-5253 GCA_036569925.1 Candidatus Dormiibacterota bacterium | reverse complement strand
ATCTGTGACGCCCGAGTGCGAGCCAATCGGCGGCGTCCATCCCGGCATCCCCGCCCCGCAGGCGGGCAAGAAGGCGCGAGTGGAGATGGACGAGGCTGATGACGTCGAGCCGGTTGTGCTCGAGCGCCCCCTCGAGGAGTGGACTGACATCGTGACGGAGGTACTCGAAGTAAGCGTCAGGCACCAGGGCGCCGGCGATTGGGTCGTCGCGCTCGTAGCCGAGCAGCCGTTCCTCGACTGACCGAAGGTTGCAGCTCTCCAGGCGGTGGCGGTAGAGAGCCCTCACCAACGTGAGCAGGTCCACGTGAGGGGGGCACAGGAGCTCGCCAGGCATGCGCGCCATCACCCACCTCGACCGCAGCACAGGCAGGTCGAAGGAGCTGCCATTGAACGTGGCCACTGCATGCGCAGGCGCAATCTCGGCCTGCAACGCGTGCAAGAAGGCGGCTTCCTGGCCGGGCTGGGGTAGGAAGACCTGCGCGACGCGCAGGCCGCAATCGATGGGGCGTGCGACGGCGGCGGCGAAGACATAGGTGCCAGCTCCGCCTGTCAGGCCGGTGGTCTCGGTGTCCATGTATGCCACCGAGCCGGGGTTGGGGTCGAGCGCCGGCAGCGGGATCACGTCCTGTCGCAGAAGCGCGTCGCCATAGGGCGTGGCGACGGCCTCGAACCCGCGCGGGAGCTCGTGCTCGACCCGAGGCTGGGCCCCCGGGGGGCGGCCTAGACGGGTAAGGCGCTCGCGGAGAGCAGCTTCAGGCAAGCCTCCTTGGCTCCTTCGACGAGGTGCAGGGGACCGATGCAGGATGGGCACCCCGCGAGGCATGGACAGTCATTGACGAGCGAAGCACCCTGCTCGAGCAGGCCTCGGTGCAGCTCGTACATCCGGTTCGAGTAACCCACACCGCCGGGGTACATCTCGTAGACGGTCACCGTCGGCAGCCGCGTCGTCACCGAACGCACTTCCGCCACCGCGCCGAGGTCGCGCGGATCGCACATCAACCGGAGGCTCGCGACGTGCCGCATCGTGTGCGCCATCCCCTGCAACCCGGCTTCGAGCGTCTCTCGTCCCAGCGTGCGCCATAGATCCTCCTCGACGGAGATCCAGTAACCGGTCGTATGCAGCGTCTGCTCGGGTAGGTGGATTGGACCCGACCCGATGTTCTCGTGCGTGTGGAAGCGGATCTTCTTGAACATGCTCGCGAGAGCAGTGATCTTCAGCTCGCCGTGGCTCCGTGAGAGGCCCTGGCCTTCCGGTCCGGCAAAGGTGTCGAGCACCTGCACCGTGACCTCGGCGAGCGCGTCCGTGTAGTAATCGACCTCGACCGGGTGGACGTACGCCTTCTTCTCCTCCCAATCCAGGCGCTCCACGTGGTACTGCGCGCCCTCGTGCAGGTAAACGGCTTCCTCGTGCAGCAGGACCGGCGCGGTGAACTGATCCATCTCACCGATGACCTTGGGCCGTGGCTGCGAGGTGTCGATGATCACGACGTTGTCCGCCGCGATGCGGCGCAGGTGAATCTCGTCCGCGGGGAAAGCTTGCCGGCTCCAGAACCACCGACCGGCGGACCGCGAAGCCGAGCCGTCCTCCTCGAACAGCTCGAGCAGCTCTCGGACGTTGGCGCGGCCCAGGCGTTCCTCCTCTTCGAACGGCAGCTCGAACAGGCCGGCTTGCAGGTGGCCGGCGAGGAGAAGCAGATTGTCGGGATCGATGAGGCCTTCCTCAGGATCAGAGCTCAGGAAGTACTCGGGGTGACGCACGATGAACTGGTCGAGCGGCGAGCTCGAGGCTACGAACACACCGACCGAGCCGGAACGCCGACCCGCGCGGCCGAGCTGCTGCCAGGTGGAGGCGATGGTGCCGGGGTAGCCGACCAGGATCGCCGTCTGCAGGGTTCCGATATCGATGCCGAGCTCGAGCGCGTTGGTGCTGACCACGCTGGTGATCTCGCCGCTGCGCAGGCCGGCCTCGATCTCTCTGCGATGAAGGGGCAGGTATCCTGCCCGATACCCGCGGACACGCTGCGCGGCATCGAGCCGCGGAGCGAGGTCCTGTCGGAGATAGCTGAGCATCACCTCGACCTGCAGCCGGCTGCGGCAGAAGACGATGGTTTGCACGCCGCCGCGGATCCATGGCGCCGCGATGCGACGTGCCTCGAGCATCGAGCTGCGACGCACCCCCATCTCACGATTGAGAAGCGGCGGGTTATAGAAGATGAGGCGCCGCTCGCCTCGCGGCGCGCCATTGCGCTCGACGAGCTCGATGTTTTCCTCTTCGAGCAACTTCTTCGCCAGCTGCAGCGGGTTGGCGATGGTCGCGGACGTGCAGATAAAAGTCGGGTTCGATCCGTAAAAGGCGCAGATCCGTTTGAGGCGCCGGATGACGTTGGCGACCTGGCTGCCGAAAAGTCCGCGGTACATGTGCAACTCGTCTATGACCACGAAGTCGAGGCTCGAGAAAAGCCGCCGCCAGCGCGTGTGATGGGGGAGCAGGCCCGCGTGAAGCATGTCGGGGTTGGTCATCACGATGTGTCCGCCCTCGCGTATCGCCGTGCGACGCCCTGGGGAAGTGTCGCCGTCGTAGGTGTCGACGCGGAGATCGATGGGCAGCCCGTGCTTGAGCGCGCTGAGCTCCGCGAGCTGGTCCTGCGCCAGCGCCTTGGTCGGGAACATGTACAGGGCTCGTCGCTGTGGTTGCTCGAGCAGGCGTTGAAGGACCGGCAGGTTGTAGCAGAGAGTCTTTCCGCTCGCCGTGGGCGTCACCACCACGAGGTGCCGGCCTCGGCGAACCGCGCTGTACGCGTCGGCCTGGTGGGAGTAGAGGCGCTCGACACCCCGTGCCGCGAGGGTCTGGGCGAGCTCAGGCCTGAGGTCGGAGGGTAGGGGTGCAAATCGTGCTTCCGACGCCGGGATCACGTGGTCCAGGGTCACGTCCCCCTGGAAGCTGGCTGCGACGAAGTCGGGAAACGTGGGCATGGGTGCTCAAGGGACGTTAGTCGAACATGCGTTCGTAGTCAAGCAGGCCACCTAGTCGTAAATGGGTAGTCCGGGGCGCCAGGCAGTCCCTTTGTGTTGACCGGCAGGCAGAGCAGACTGCGGAAACGGGGACGCCGCCGGATCTAGGAGGAAACGTGAAAAAACTATTGAGCGGCGGTGGATCGACAGTCGCCGCCAAGGCGGCAACCGGATTCGCTATGGCAGTCGTCGCCGTCCTTGCGGCGGCAGCGGTCACGGAAGCGGCGATCACTGGCAGTGCCGACCCGTCCAACTGGGGCCGGCTCGTGACTCAGCAGGTTGCGACGTGCAAGGCTGCGCTTAAGACCGGGGAGCATGGAATCGGGCAGTGCGTCAGCGCTTTCGCCAGCCAACACGGCGACAACGTGTCTGACCAGCGTGCCAGCGGTGCGGGCCTGAACCATGGCAACGGCAACGCCAACGGCCATGACAAGGCCACCGGAGAGGCCAACGATGCCGGCAAAGGCCATGGCAAGGGCCACGGACAGACAAGCCACAAACCAGACCACTCCACCGTCGTCACTTCAGACGGCGCCGGAGACTAAGGGGTAAGGGCCGGGCCGGGCCGTGAGGCCCGGTCCCCGTTCTTTCCAATGACCTGCCACCGCTGGCCTTCGGGGGTGTCAGTCACGATGACGCCGGCGCTCGCCAGCTCGTTGCGGAGCTGATCCGCACGCGTGAAGTCTTTCGCGTCACGCGCCTGACGGCGAGCCTCCAGCAATTCCACAGCGCCTGCTGGCAGCTCGAGGCTTGTTGTCGCGCGCTCGAGGTCGAGCCCGAGCACGCGATCCCAGCTGCGCAGCAGCGCGGCTTTCTCCCGTGGAGCGATCGTGGCGCGGGCGAGCTCGGACACCAGCGCCATCGCGGCGGGTAGGTCGAGGTCATCGGCGATGGCGGATCGGAATCGAGTTTCCAGAGCTTCGACTTCTTCGGGATGGCCGGCCTCCTCGCCCCTTGCCTTTGACCATTCCTGAACCCGCTCCCTGAGGTTGCGCAGCGCGCGGTCGGCGCCGGCCAGGCCGTCCGCGCTGAAGTTGAGCTTCGTTCGGTACTTGGCCTGCAGGGCGAGGTAACGAAAGGCCAGCGGGTCAAAGCCCTGTTCCTCGAGCTCCCGGATACGGAAGAAGTTGCCGGCCGACTTGGCCATGCGCGACCCCGACAGCAACAGGTGTTCCCCATGCAGCCAGCAGCCGACCACGCGTCGGCCGGTGACTCCCTCAGATTGGGCGATCTCAGCCTCGTGGTGCGGAAAGACGTTGTCCGCGCCGCCGGTGTGAATATCGAATCGATCGCCCAGGAGCGCCATCGACATCGCTGAGCATTCGACGTGCCACCCGGGGAAGCCGGGACCCCACGGGCTGGTCCAAACCTGGAGTCGGTGCTCGCCCGCAGCCTTCCATAGGGTGAAGTCGCCGGGGTGGCGCTTGCGCGGATCGACCTCTCCGCGCGCGCCGGCGAGCAGTTTGTCGGTGGTGTTGCGCGAGAGCCTCCCATACGTAGGGAAGCTCGCAATGTCGTAATAGACCGTGCCGCCGACCACGTACGCGTGCCCCTTTTCGATCAGCTTCGTGATCAGCTCGATCATCTGGGGGATGTAGTCGCTCGCGCGGGGGTAGTGAGCCGCGCGCCGGATGTTGACGCTCGCGGCGTCGAGCATGAAAGCCTCGGTGTAGAAGGCCGCAATCTCCTCGGGCGACTTCTTTTCCAGGCGCGAGGACACCAGCATCTTGTCCTCGCCCCGGTCGAAGGTGTCGTCGGTGA
Organism: Candidatus Dormiibacterota bacterium; assembly: GCA_036569925.1. Lineage (GTDB taxonomy): Bacteria > Chloroflexota > Dormibacteria > Dormibacterales > Dormibacteraceae > Palsa-872. Next base: position 480 of record DATCPU010000385.1, on the reverse strand, counting down.
GGTGGCCGACGTCGGTGATATTCATGACCTGCTCGGTTTCGTAGCCGAAATACTCGAGCGCTCTACATAGAAGGTCAGGCAGCATGAACGTCCGCAAGTTGCCGATGTGGACGTATCGATACACGGTCGGCCCGCAGGAGTAAATGCGCACTACTCCAGCCTTCGCCGGGAGGAGCGTCTCCTTGGTGCGAGTGAACGTGTTGTAAAGCCTCACCGGCGCAGGAGCTTCCACTTCGCTCCTATGCTGCCAGTTAATGAGGGCGCATCGATTAGGCAGCGGGGCGAAGCAAGAGGAAGTGGTTGGCCGCGTGCTCGTCCACGACCTTGGATCCGACCTGCGTAAAGGGACTGTGCTGACCGCCGCTCACCTGGAGCGCGTCAGGCAGGCGGGAGACGTCCATGTGGTCGAGCTCGAGCCCGGCGACGTGCACGAGGACGTTGCCGCGCAAAGGCTCGCGGCCGCGCTGTCCGGGCCAGGCC
>DATCPU010000384.1:0-30131 GCA_036569925.1 Candidatus Dormiibacterota bacterium | reverse complement strand
GCTCAGCAGTGGCTTCACCACGACCTCGTAGGCACACGCTGTGGCTGTCTCGAATGCCGAGAAGTAATCGAGCGCCGAAAGCGCCCGCCCCTGCTCGACCAGCTTGCGGATGCCCGGAGCGAACAGCTGCGGGTCCGCCGGGAAGGACGCCATGCTGGCACGACGCACGACGCCGTAGCCGGCGGCGACCGGCTCCGACTCCCAGCCGATGCGCTCGACAAGGTGGCCGGCCGATTCGAGCGCATCGCCGGCGCGCCGGCAGGCGTCCGCGCAGGCGGCGTCCATACCTAGCGTGGTGGCATCGGCGATGCCAATCCGAAAACGGCTCGAAGCCGGCAGCGGCGCGGACGACTTCGCCATCACCGAGAACATGAGCCTCACGTCGGCGACGGTCTTTGCGATTGGACCGATGACCGACAGACCCGCGGGATCGATGCTTTCGCTCGGCACTCGATTCGGCGAGGGTCGCAGGCCGACAACGCCGCAACAGGATGCGGGGATCCGGATCGAACCGCCCATGTCCGTGCCCAGCCCGACCGAGGCCATTCCCGCGCCGACTGCAGCGGCGCTGCCGCCGCTCGATCCGCCCGGCGTGATGCCTGCCCGCCATGGGTTGTTGGTGGGTGGAAATATGGCGTTGGTGGTCCCGACCGCCGCCGCGAGCTCGGGAAGGTTGGTCTTGCCCAGAATGGCGGCGCCGGCCGCGCGGGCGCGCGCCACAGGCACCGTGTCCTCATCGGGGACGCGGTCGCGCCAGACGGCGCTGCCGTCGGTCCAGGGCATGCCCGCGACAGGCAGGTTGTCCTTGACCGCGAGGGTCACGCCCGAAAGCGGACCTGGCGAAGCGGACGCGGCGCGGTCCACGTACACGAAGGCGTGGATTCCAGGATCGTGTCTTTCGATTGACGCGAGGTGGGCGCGGACAACCGCTTGAGGCTCCAGTCTCTTTGCGTCGACCTGCCTGACCGCGTCAGTCGCCGAGAGCCAGGCGTACGAGTCGTCATTCATCAGCGAGAGTCTAGGTCCCCCGTTTGCGGCACTACGATGCGTTGCATGAGGCTCGCCGCGCGCATGAGTGGCATGAAGGTCCGTCCGGGGACAGTCGCTTGCGCGTGGCTGGGGCAGGCGGGCTACCTGTTGAAGACGAATGGCGGTGTGTCGGTGATGATCGATCCTTACCTTTCTGACGAGGTCGAAAGGCACGAGGGGCTCAAGCGGCTCTTTCCGCCGCCAATCACCGCCGACGAGATGCGGCCCGACGTGCTGCTCGTCTCCCACGGCCATCTCGACCATTTCGACGAACCTGTGATCCGCGCGTACGGAGCGGGCGCGCGCACGATGCTCATCGCGCCTCCTTCATGCACCGCGCGCGCCGCGAAGCTTGGATGGCCCGCCTCCAGGATCCGCCCACTCCAGCCTGGCCGGTCGGCAACTCAGAAGGGAATCAAGGTGAGCGCGACGTTTGCCAGGCACACGTGGCCTGATGCGATCGGCTTTCTGATCGACATCGGCGGGCTGCGCCTGTGGCACTCCGGCGACACCGAGTACGACCAGCACCTCCGCGCGCTTGCCGCCGCCAAGCTCGATTTCGCTTTCATCTGCATCAACGGAGGCGGCGGAAACATGAATGCGCATGAGGCTGCGCTCCTGGCCTGGGAGCTGAAGCCTCGCGCGGTCGTGCCCATGCACTACGGCCTGTGGTCAGCCGAGGACTATCGGTATGGCGGCAAGGCGCCGGATGCGACGCCTGACCCGTCTTTGTTCGAAACGACCCTGCGCAAGCTGAGCACGCGGATTCGAACCAGGACGCTCGAGGTCGGACGCCCGGTAACCCTCAGCTAGAGGATTGCGGCACCGGTAGCCGGCTCGAACAGGTGCAGCCGGCGTCTGTCGATGCCAAGCCTCACCCTGTCGCCTGGCTCGACCTTCAGCTGGGGATCGACGCGCGCGGTGATCGCGTCGCCGCCGACCTGCCCATAGATGAACTGATCGGGCCCGAGCACCTCGGCCACCTCGACTTTCATCTCCAGGCCCGGGTGATCGGGCCGCGGATGCTCAGTCATCGCCTCGGGCCTGATCCCGAGGATGCCCTTCTCGATTCCCGGCGCGCTGGGCAGCTCGAGGTCGAAGCCAGAAGCCTTCGCGGTGGTGCCCTGGATCGTTACCGGGATGAAGTTCATGGTCGGGATGCCGATGAAGCCGGCGACGTACATGTTGGCTGGGTTGTCGTAGATCTCCCGAGGCCGCGCTACCTGCTGCAGCACGCCATCCTTCATGACCGCGATCCGATCGCCCATCGTCATCGCCTCGACCTGGTCGTGGGTGACGTAGATGAACGTTGCGTGCAGCAGGCGATGCTGCTTCTGGAGCTCGATGCGCGTCTGGACGCGCAGCTTGGCGTCCAGGTTGGACAGCGGCTCGTCGAGCAGGAAAGCCTGCGGCTCGCGCACAATGGCGCGCCCAAGGGCGACTCGCTGCCGCTGACCGCCCGACAGGTGGCGGGGCTTTCGCTTCAGCAAAGGTCCGAGCTCGAGAATGTTGGCGGCATTGGTGACCCGCCGCTCGATCTCGGAGCCTTCCATCCCGCGCATTCGCAGGCCGAAAGCCATGTTGTCGTACACCGTCATGTGCGGGTACAGCGCGTACGACTGGAACATCATCGCGATGTCGCGATCACGCGGCGCCATGTCGTTGACGACGGTGTCGCCGATGCGAATCTCACCGTCCGTGATCTCTTCCAGGCCCGCCAGCATTCTCAGCGCGGTGGACTTCCCGCAGCCCGATGGACCGACCAGCACCATGAACTCTGTGTCGTTGACCTCGAGGGTGAGGTCGTTGACGGCGAGGATGCCGCCTGCAAAACGCTTCGTCACGTGGTCGAAGGTTACGGACGCCATTCTCGTAATCCTAATTCAAGCTTTTGGTGGCGCCGGCCGTGTTGGCCGGCGTGGGGTCGATCGTTTTCCGGGCGGCGCGACGCAGCTCCGACGCCGTGTCCTCGGGCTTGGTGTCGTTGACGAACGTGCCGGCCCCGAGCTCTACGCCAGCCAGATGCTTGAGCCGGTCTGCACGGCGATGCGGAGGGTAGAACTCGATGTGCAGATGGGCCTCGGGCCAGGCTTGGCCGTCTGTCGGCGCCTGGTGCATTGCCATCACGTACGGCGTTGAGAAGCCGAAGACCTTGTCGTACGTGCCGGCAACCCGCAGCAACGCGTCCGCGAGGTCGGCTCGCTCCGCTGCTTCGAGGTCGGCGATCGTGCTGACGTGCCTGCGCGGATAAACGTGCACCTCGTATGGCCAGCGCGCCGCGTTCGGCACGAATGCGGCCATCGAGCCGCCAGCAAACAGGAGGCGCGGTCCGCCGATCTCTGAGTCGAGTTGGTCGCAGTGCAGGCACCGGCCCGTTGACTTGTGGTGCTCGCCCGCGGACTTCAGCTCGGCCGCCGCAAATGGGGGCACGAATGGCAGTGCGTAGATCTGGCCGTGTGGGTGGTGCAGCGTGACCCCGATCTCCTCGCCCTTGTTCTCGAAAATGAAGACATACGAGACATCGGCGCGCGCTCCCAACGCCTTGTATCGGTCAGCCCAGACGTCAATCAACAGGCGCACTCGGTCCACCGGCAGCTGGGCGAGGGTCATCTTGTGCTCGGGCGTGTAGACCACCACTTCGCAGCCCGTACTCGCTGGTCGCACCGGCCGACCGCCTTTCCTGTCGGGCCCGAACGCCGGAAACCGGTTCTCGAACACGACGACCTCAAAGGTGTCGAGTGGGACCTCCGATGCGCCCGCGACGCCACTCGGGCACAGGGGACAGAAGTCGGTGGGCAGGAACGTCCGGTCGTTGCGCTCGGTCGCGTAGGCGACCCATTCTTTCCGCACCGGGTCGAAGCGAAGGTCAGGCATGGTCGGCCCCGGTGTCGCGGCTGTAGGCGAGGAGGTAGCGGCCGTCCCGCAGCTCCAGCTCAACCTTGGTCATGCCCACAGGCCGGTTGGTACGCGCGGGCGTCGAGCGCGCCACAGTCGCCCGCGGTTTGCGGTCAGTCAGTCGCGCCGGCGATTTGCTCACGCCTGCCCACCTCAGCGACGCGTACGTCGACGCCCGCTTCGCGAATCGCCTCGAGCGCCGCGGGCTGAGCTTTCGAATCGGTGATAAGGGTGTGAATGCGCGCGGTCGGCACCGTCTGGCACATCGTTTCCTGGCCGATCTTGGTGTGGTCCGCGAGCACCACCACCTGCTGTGCGGCGCCGGCCAGAGCGCGATCGGTCGCCGCCACCAGCGGGCTGGGTGTGCTGAGGCCTCGCTCGGCCGAGAAGCCGTTGCCGGAGATGAAGGCCTGCGACGCCTTCAGAGCCCGTACCGAATCCTCTGTCGCCGAGCCCACGAGTGCGTGAATCGAGCGGCGCAATGTGCCGCCCGTCAAGATCACCTCGACCCGAGGGGCCTCCATCAAGGCCTGCGCGACCAGCAGCGAGTTGGTCACCACCGTGAGCTCGGGGGAGGCGACGAGCAATCGGGCGAGGGCGAGTGTTGTCGTCCCGGGGCCGAGCAGGATCGAATCGCCGGGCCGGATCATTCCGAAAGCCAGGCGGGCAATTGCCGCCTTCTCGGTTGCCGCCTGTCCCGACTTCTCGTAGTAGCTGGGCTCATGGCCCAGGCTCGCGGGCTGCACGGCGCCCCCGTGAGTGCGGACCAGCAAGCCGTCCTTGGCCATTGCCCGCAGGTCGCGGCGCAGCGTGATCTCGGTGGTGCCAAGCGTTTCGGCCATCTCGGCCACGGAGACGACCCCGCGAGACCGGACGCTCTCCGCGATGAGCCTTCGACGCTCGACCGCAAGCATTCGAGGGATCGTACCGTATCGATCATTTCCAATCAATAGCGAGCACAACCAAAACTCCTAATTGACAAAACTGACCGAATCTGTATCTTTCCGTTAATGCGCAGCCGGAGTTTGACTCCGGTCGCAGCGCGCTACAACCGAACTTCGGAGGCCCCTGAGTAAGACCTGCTGCCGGCGCACTCTCGCCCCGGTTGGATTCTTCGAGCCGGGAAGAAGGCTGCAGGTGACGTCCTGGTCCGAACGATGCAGGAGGAGGAGTCGTATGGGTGATTCGCGCGACGCTATGAAAGTTCGACGGATGCTGGAGGCCCGAAAGCTCGAGCTTCCATTTCTCGAGACCGACCTGCCGCTCAACCTCGATCTGTCGCGCCGCGACATCCTGAAGATCGCCGGCTATGGCAGCCTGGCGGCGTTCATTGCGGCCTGTGGCGGCAGCACCCCCTCAACGGGCGGTTCGACCACGGGCGGCACCCTTTCGATCGGCAGCTACCAGTCAGACCCAGGGGTGAAAGCCGGCCTCAAAGACATCGTCGACGCATTCACCACAGCCAACGGCGGCACCAAGGTGAACGTCAACACGGTCAGCCACAACACTTTCCAGGACACAATCAACTCCTATCTGCAGGGCACGCCCGAGGACGTACTCACCTGGTTCTCCGGCCACCGCATGCGGTTCTTTGCCGACAAGGGCCTCATCAGCCCGATCGACGATGTCTGGGACGCCGTGAAGTCCAACTACACCGACGCCTTTGGCACCGCGGTCAAGGGCAACGACGGTCACGTGTACGCGGTGCCGACCGACTATTACCCGTGGGCGGTCTTCTACCGCAAGGATGTCTTTGCCGCCAAGAACTACACAGTGCCGACCAACTGGGATGACTTCAAGGCGCTCTGCGCCAAGATGAAGACCGACGGCCTGTCCCCGATCGCGATGGGACAGAACGACGGCTGGCCTGCGCAAGGCACCTTCGACATCATCAACCTGCGGCTCAACGGCTACGACTTTCACACGCGCCTGTTGGTGGGCCAGGAGAAATGGACCGACCCGAAGGTGACCGCCGTCTTCAAGAAATGGGCCGAGATCACGCCGTACTACTCGCCGGCACCAAACGGGACGAAGTGGCAGCAGGCGGCGGACATGCTACTGCGCAAGCAGGCGGGCATGTACGTGCTCGGCCTGTTCGTGTCAGACGAGTTCAAGGCGTCGGGGAGCCAGGCCGATGTGGACCAGCTTGACTTCTTCCCCTTCCCGAACCTGGGGACCTCGTTCGACGCCGAGAAAGCGCTCGACGCTCCTATCGACGTCTACATGATGAGCAAGAAGTCTCCGACGCTCAGCAAGGACCGAGGCCAGGCTGCCGCGTTTCTCGAGTTCATGGCCAAAGGCTCGACGCAAGGCCTGTTCTTTAAGCAGGCTCCGGGCTCCATCCCGACGGCAAATGACGCCGACAACAGCACTTACTCGCCACTGCAGAAGAAGGCGCAGCAGATCGTGAGCGCAGCGGGCAAGATCACCCAGTACTTCGACCGCGACTCGCGGCCCGACTTCGCCGGCGCGAACGGGATGCAGAGCTTCTTGAAGACTTTCATCGCCAGCCCGCAGGCCGACCCGACCACTTTGCAAACGAAGATGCAGCAGTTCTGGGACTCGCTGCCGGCAGAGGCGTAGCGCGAAGATAATCTAGAACGTGGCCAATCCCGCGACCAGCGCGGTCCCCGCCCGGGCGTCGAAAGAGCCCGCGGCGGGGTCGCTGGTTGCCACTCGGCGCAGGCGCCGTTACAGCCTTCTCACGCGGCGCGACAAGGTGCTGATCATCCTGATGGTCGGCATCCCGCTGACCCTTGACCTCCTTCTCATCTGGGGGCCAACCGTGGCTTCTGTCCTCTTGTCCTTTACGAACTGGGACGGCATCAACGCGGTGACCTCGAAAAACATAATTGGGGTCAAGAATTACCAGACGCTGTTCACCGGCTACGCGTTCTTTTGGCCGGCTCTCGCGCACAACCTCATCTGGCTCGCTTTCCTCGCTTTCATTGCGACGCCCCTTGGCATGCTCCTGGCGGTCTTGCTTGACCGCGAGCTGAGCGGCAAGCGCATCTACCAGAGCGTCTTCTTTCTACCTGTCGTGCTCCCGCTTGTCGTCGTCGGCTTCATCTGGGAGCTCCAGTACGCGCCCAGCGACGGTTTCATCAACAACGCACTGAACCTTGTCAAGACCAACAGGATCATCGACTGGCTCGGCAACCCAAGCCTCAATCTCTACTCGGCTCTGATCGCCACGAGCTGGCGGCACATCGGCTACATCATGGTCTTGTACCTGGCCGGATTGAAAAGCGTGGACCCGTCGCTGCGCGAAGCCGCGAAGGTCGATGGCGCCACCGAGGTGCAGACGTTCTTCAACGTGGTTCTGCCGGTGATGGCGCCGATAAATGTGATCATCGTCGTCGTCACCGCCATCGAGGCGCTGCGGGCGTTCGACCTCGCGTTCATCTTCAACCACGGCACCAACGGCCTCGAGCTGCTATCCATCCTGATCACCAATAACAGCATCAGCGAGGCCAGCCTGATCGGTTTCGGGTCCGCAATCGCGGTCGTTCTGCTGTTGATCTCCCTTGGGCCGATCATCCTGTTCCTGTCTCGGACGATGAGGGCCCAGGCATGAGCTCGGTCGCCGCCGCGCCCGACACCACCCGGGCTCGACCGGCCACTCGGCCCAGGCGCATCCGGCCGGCGCGAGTCGCGCTCCACGCGTTCCTGGTTACGGCTACGGCCGTGTGGCTGTTCCCACTGCTCTGGGCGATCTACGCGGCGCTTCGACCCGTGAGCGAAACGCTCTTCAACGGCTACCTTTCCTGGCCGAAAACGCTGAACTTCAACAACTTCACGACCTTCTGGACCGAGGCAGACATGCCGTACTTCTACTTCAACACGATGGTCATCGTGGTGCCGGCCGTGATCCTCACGCTGCTGCTATCGTCGATGGTCGCCTTCTGCTGCACCCAGTTCAGCTGGAAGTTCAACCTCGTCGTACTGATGCTCTTCACCGCCGGCAACCTGCTCCCCCCGCAGGTGATCATCGTGCCGCTGTACTGGATCTACCTGCACACTCCGGTTGCCTTTTTCGGATCCATCGACGTGGGCAGATTCTCTTTCGCACTGTTCAGCGACAACGGGCTGCTCTACGACCAGTACGTCGGCATCATCCTGATTCACGTCATCTTCCAGACCGGCTTCGCCACCTTCGTGCTCAGCAACTACATGAAGACGATCACCAAGGAGATCACCGAGTCGGCTCTGGTCGATGGCGCGAACGTGCTGCGGATCTGGTGGAGTGTGATACTGCCGCTCTGCCGACCGGCGCTGGCGGCGATGGCGACGCTGCTGTTCACCTTTATCTACAACGACTTTTTCTGGGCGCTGATCCTGTTGAAGACCGGCGACAAGCGACCCATCACCAGCGCTCTGAACAATATGCAGGGCGAGTTCTTCGTCAATAACAACTTCATCGCCGCCGGCTCACTGCTTGCCGCGATACCCCCGATCATCATCTTCATCGCGCTCCAGAAACATTTCGTCGCGGGCCTGACCCTCGGCTCGACCAAGGGCTGATCTCCGATCGACAAGCCCACTGACGGCACGCTTCTAGGTAAACGGCTTCCGCACATCCTGTACGGCGCCGACTACAACCCCGACCAGTGGCCCGAGGATGTTTGGCCCGAGGACGTGCGTTTGATGCAAGAGGCCGGAGTCAACCTGGTTTCGCTCGGCATCTTCGCCTGGTCCCGCCTCGAGCCTGAAGAGGGCAAGTTCAATTTCGAGTGGCTCGATCGGATCATGAACCTGCTCCACGAGGGCGGCATCTCGGTCGACCTGGCGACCGCGACCGCATCGCCGCCGCCGTGGATGTCGCATGCCCACCCCGAGATGCTCCCGGTGCTCGCCGATGGAGTGCGGTTGTGGCCCGGTGGGCGACAGCACTACTGTCCGAGCAGCCCGGTTTACCGGGACGGGACGCGTCGCCTCGTGGATGCACTCGCGACGCGCTATGCCGAGCACCAGGCGCTGGCGATGTGGCACGTCGGGAACGAGTACGGGTGCCACGTGCCGGCGTGCTTCTGCGATGTGTCGGCTAGAGCATTCCGGGCCTGGCTGAAAGATCGCTATGGCGATATCGACGGTTTGAACAAGGCATGGGGCACAGACTTCTGGTCGCAGCGCTACTCGTCCTTGGATGAGGTGCTCCCGCCGCGACGCACGCCGACGTGGCCCAACCCAAGCCAGCAGCTTGACTTCATGAGGTTTTCGTCGGATGAGCTGCTGGAGTGCTACGAGATCGAGCACAGGATTCTGACCGCGCGGACCCCGAACGTTCCCGTCACCACCAACTTCATGCGCTTCTTCAAGCCCCTCGACTACTGGAAGTGGGCAGAGCGCGAGGACATCGTCACCGACGACGTCTACCAGGATCCGCTGGACCCTGAGGCGGGCATGCGCGCGGCGATGGCTGGCGATCTCATGAGGTCGTTGGGCCATGGCAAGCCTTGGCTCTTGCTGGAGCAATCGCCGAACCGCGTCAACTGGCGGGACGTGAACGCGCCAAAGGCGCCCGGTCAGATGCGGTTGTGGAGCCTGCAGGCCCTGGCCCGAGGCGCGGACGGAGTGATGTTCTTCCAGTGGCGCCAGTCGCGAGCCGGAGCGGAGAAGTTCCACAGCGCGATGGTCCCGCATGGCCCAACGGAGTCGTCACCGACATGGCATGAGGTGGTGCGCCTCGGCACCGAGCTGCGTGCCCTCGATGCTGTTCGCGGCGGCCGTGTGCCGGCGGACGTGGCGATCGTTTTCGATTGGGAGTCGTGGTGGGCGCTCGAGCTCCCATCCAAACCGTCGAATCGAATCGAGCAGATCGCGCAGCTCGAGGCGTATTACCGGCCCTTGTTCGAGGCAAACGTCACAGCGGACTTCGCGCGTCCAACTGACGACCTTTCCCGCTACAAGCTGGTCATCGCACCGAGCCTTTATCTCGTCAGCGACGAAGGCGCGGCCAACCTGGCTTCGTACGTGGAAAAGGGCGGCCACCTTGTAATGACCTTCTTCAGCGGCATCGCCGACGCCAACGACCACATCAGGCTCGGTGGGTACCCGCAGCCGTTCGTTCGCGTCATCGGCCTGCAGGTGGTCGATTGGGTGCCGCTGGGCGATTCAGAGAAGGTGGCAGTTCACTTCTCTGATGGTGTTACGGCCGGCAATGGTTCCGCTGGCGGCGCCACCGGCGAGATCTGGGCGGAGTTGCTCGACATTCACGGGGCAGAGGTGATGGCGACCTTCGCGTCGTCCGACCTGAATGGGAAGGCGGCGGTCACGCTCAATCGTTTTGGCGCCGGGACCGCGCAGTACGTCAGCACCCATCTGGACGCCCCGGCACTGGCTCAGCTCGTGAGATCCGCATGCAAGCGGGTCGGCGTGGCCCCGGTGATGGCCCTTGCGGCCGGAGTGGAGGCGGTGCAGCGTGACGTGCCGGGCGGGTCGATCCTGTTCCTGCTGAACCATGGCGATGCGACGGTTGAGATCGCGGTACCCGGCGACGCTGTGTCGCTCAACGGCGGCAAGGCGATGGCCGACGGACGGTTGCACCTGGGGCCGCGCGACGTGGCGATCCTGCGCCGGAGCGGAGTGCGAGCCTCGGCCTAGGATTCCGTGCGCCCTGTCGGCGTTGCGGGGTCTTGGCCCAAGATCAAGAAGGCCACCAGCAGCACGCAGGCGAGGACGGGCGGCCCGAAGTCGGTGACCGGGCCATCCGAAAAAAGAGCGCGCAGCACCCCGGCGCCGATTACGTAAATAGTGCCGAGCACCAGGAGCAGGCGCAGGCGGCGGGCGGCAAAGCGGAGCTGGCGGCGCAGCCCTCCGGGTCTGATGGAGAGGACGATCACGCCGAGGGCGACGACGAGGATGAAGCCAAGGAGGAAGCCTCTCACGGCCGGGAGTCTGTCAGAAGCGGTAGGCCGCGGGCACGTGGGGGGCCAGATGAGCTTCGGCCGCCGCTGACCCAGTAAACTCCAAAACTACCGTCCGAGACTCAGAAGCTCGAGACGGCTCTGATCTGGGCCGCTAGCTCAACTGGCAGAGCGCCGTGCTGATAACGCGGAGGTACGTGGTTCGAGTCCACGGCGGCCCACCAATGCCACTCGATCTCAGATGCACCTACAATTCGCACGCCGAGGTCGACCTCCACGATGCCAGACCGGGACGACCGTCAGAGTCACATGCCCGAGATCGGGACGCCCTGGTGGCCCGAATCGGAGCTCAATCAGCCCACGCCGCTTGCGCGGCTCCCTACGTTACAGTCAAGGGCAGCCAGCGCCGCGCCTGCCTCACCGGGCCGTTTCGGATACGCCCTGAGCCATCTGCCGGAGGTTTGGCTTTGGGTCCTCGCGGGCCTGTCGCTGCTGCTCGCAATAGGAATCGCGAGCCTCGCTCACTCTCTGCTGCTGTTGCCGCTGCTACCGATGGTCATGCTCTTGGCGATTACGGGTGTGGTCCGGATGCTGTTCTCGGACGGGACGGAATCGGAAACACCAGGGGTCGTCGCGGGAATCTTCGCGCTGCTATTCGGCTGGTTCCTAGGCGCCTGGATGCTCTGGATGATCCCTGCCAGCGTCAAGCTCCTGTCCACCAAGCCCGGTGTCGGTGTGACCCTGGTGCTTGCAGCCGCACTCGGGGCTTTTACTCTGCCGGCCCTGGCCATTGCGCTGGGCCTACGCTCCCCAGTCCAGGGATCTGATGCCTGGCTTGCCGTGCGCCTTGGTGCCACCGCCGGCATGTCGTCCGTGATCGTCTCGGCGGTCTTCGCGGTCCTCGTGCCTTCGGGATAGTCACGAGGTGGCCACCAGGTCCGGAGCCCAAGTTCACCGTTTGGGCTCCTTCTATTTCGGACGTGATAAACCCACCCAGTCCCTGCCACGTCTGCCGATCACAAGCACAACAGAGACTGGGTATTAACGCGGAGGTACGTGGTTCGAGTCCACGGCGGCCCACCAAAATCGGGGAACGCGCCATTCGGGCACAAATGGTCGCCTCGCGGCCCTTGGATGCAGCCAAAAGTGCCCATATGGTCGGGAGAGATAGACTCACGCCAACGCGACGAGGAGGAGCACAAAATGGCAGATTCAGGCGCTCGACAGCCGTTTCTGCTCAGGGCCGGGGAGGGAGTATCGGTTTGGTCCCTGGGCGGACGGTTTACGACGAAGGTCGATGCCGCAACAGCGGAAGACCGGTTTGCTTTAGTGGAAGCGATGGCCTTTCGATCCACCGAGCCGCCATTGCACATCCACCATCACGAGGACGAGGCTTGGTACATCCTTGACGGCAAGATGACGTTCTTCGTGGGCGACCAATCGCTTGAGGCAACGGCCGGTTGCTTCGTGTATGCGCCGCGAGGCATTCCGCACACCTTCACGGTTGATGTTGAACCGACTCGGGTCCTTGTCTTCGCCTCACCGGCTGGCTTCGAGCATTTTGCCCTTGAACTCGGGACGGCGGCAGCGACTGACGACCGACCTGCGGATCTGGCCATGCCAGGCCCAGAGGTTCTCGGTCCGGTCGCCGAGCGTTATGGCATCGAGGTGGTGGGTCCCCCACGCCGAGCCCATTAGGCAACTGATCTGGCGCGCTGAGTTCATGTAACCAACCGCGTCTCGGTTGAGTTGAAATAGCCGGCGTGAGACTGATCCTGGCGGCGGTTCTTTTGCTCACATCCTGCGCTCCATCGGTTCCTATGGGGCAGGGGCCTGTGTCACCCGGTGCTTCCCCATCGACATCTGGCGTCGCTTCGACGGGTGGGGGCAGTTCCCCGTCGCCATCGTCCGCTCTCAATGTGCTCGGAAAATGCCGCTTGCCCGTAAATGCAGGTAACCCGGCAAAGTTGGGCTGGTTGGACGTGCCGGGCGGGACTTTCACACCAGATCCCGCGAGCGTTGGGCATATCAGCCCTGACAGCTTCATAGCGGCGTGGGATCCTGCCATCGCGAGTTGGGTTCCCACAGACCCTAAATCGATCTCGCCTGACGGTACTCGGTATGTGGCGACGAACACCTCGTTGAAGATCGACATTATCGACGCGAAATCCGGATCGACGATTGCCGCGATCCCTCCGCACTACCAGTCAGGGCCGCCTCGACCGCCGGGCCTCGACTACCAAGGGGTATTTGTTGTCCTCGGCTTCACCCCAACAGCCATCTTTCTAGTGCAGGCTGGCAAGAACCCGCAGCCCGGACTCTGGAAGATCGATGCCTCGTCGTGGGCACTGTCACAGGTGACATCGAAAGGCCCGGGTCTTGGGTGGGCGCTGGTTGATGGATCGGTTGTCTGGGGGACCCGGGCCTCGGCGACCGGCTACGACGGAATCGATCGTTTGGATACTTCCACTGGCGTTGTCCAAGAGGTGCGTGCGCCCGGTCAGACAGATTGGGGCATCGCAGGTCTCGCCGGGTCAGGCGTCCTCGTCGTCAGCGATGATCCTTTCTTATCGGCTGAGGTGGTCAATGTAGATGGCTCCAGCCATCCGGTCGACATTCCGCCGGCCCTCAGTAGCGCAGGTTTGTTGACTGACACTTTGCAAGATGGGCCCGACATTCTCTTTGCCACGACTGTCGGACTTGTCGCCTATGACCAAAACTTCGGCTTTCAGCTGCTTGTGTCGCGGTCTGACCTGTACGAGATCCGGGGCAGATGCGTGCCAGCGTGACGACTATCTTCACCATCGCGGTGGAGTCTGACGACGGTTCTCCTCACTTTGCCTAGCGGCAAGGGCCGCCCACTTGTGGGTTGACGCCGTCTGACGAGGTCGCCATTTCAACCAGCCCGATGCCTTCGCGATACAGCGCGACATTGCCATCGGTCGCCACCCATGCGCCCCAACGATCGGCGACAGTTGAAATGAAATCACCGCCTACAACGACCTCCGCTGGCGGTGGCGGCCATGTGTTCGGTGCGGTGAGTCGGCCCGGCGAAGTCAGCAGGGCGACGGCAAAGCTCGAGTCTGAATCGCCTGAACTGTTGTCGTAGCCGATGATCACGGCTCCGTCAAGCAGCGGCTGAAGCATCGAGATCCAACCCTCCGTCATCTGATACCACCTCATCACCCGGCCGGTCCGGGCGTCGTAGCGCCATACGGTCTGACTTCCGTCAACGCCCCAGACGGCGTCTGGTGTTACCTGCGCGCCCAAGGGTTCAGACAGCGGCCCGCCGAAGACGCTGAGCGTCTGGCGGCTCAGTGGATCCGTCCAAATATGGCTCGAGTCCACGCGGCGCACGGCTCCGGTTTTCGGATCCAGCGTCCACAATCCGGGCACTGGAGAGCCGGGGGTGTCTGAGCCTGGTTCAAAGGCAACCAGATAGACAGCCTTGCCCGTATAGCCGAGGGCTCCCCACACGAGCCTGGCTGAAGGCCCGGCCGTGCCCAAAATCAATCTCCGCACACCAGTGTTTAGGTCGGTAAGGAAGAACTTGCCCGGAGTGTTTCCGACCCCTACGTAGGCCACAGCGGTCAGCCCGTCCGGCGCCAGAAGACCAGGATTCGTCAGCCACCTTCCGAGGGCCCAGTCGTAGACATCCCCTTTGACGCCGGCCGCCTCACCCTTGAACTTTCCACCCGGGAAGGTGAGCCAGCCCGGCCGGCCGTCATCGAGGACGGGTAGCCTGCAGGCGACTCCGACGCCCGTGGGAAATGGAGATGCGACTGGCGTGGGCGATCGCGGAGCGACGGCAGAGGGCGATGGAATTGGAGCCGTGACCGAGCTGGTGGGTGAGTTGGTGGCGCGGCTCGCCACGGGCAGCTGTCCGGGCAGCCCACAACCGGTAACCAGGAGGATTGCTCCGACCACCACAGCTTTCTTGCGCACCTGCGAGCCCTCGTCTAAGTAAACGAAACAGCCTGGATTTCGTTATTGACGCACCCGGTACCTGGAAAACCTTCCTCGTACAACTTCCACTTCAACTGATTGCAAACGGCCCACGCCGATCACGCCTGATAACACCACCATTTACGCTCCTGCTCCCAACTCGAGTAAGCACGGCGTTCAGGGCTCAACACCGCGGAGGTCCGTGGTTCGAGTCCACGGCGGCTCACTTCATTGTTCTTAGTCGCCCTGTCGAATCCGGCGACTTGTTTATCGACCCAACGTGGCTAGCCGTCCCAGTGGTTCTGAGCCGCGATGCGAGCGTTGTAAAACGCAGTCAGAAGCGCCGATATGCGGGCGGGGACTTGCAGAGGCAGAAGGTGCGAGGCCCCTTCCAGAGTATGTCCCTCAGCATTAGGCAGCCACGAGAGCAGCGTCATGTGAATTGGCTCGCGGATCGCGTTGATCCGCGTGCTGTTTTCGCCCAAGAAAAGAATTGCGGGCTGCTGCACGCGAGCCGCCTCGGCCTTCTCGAAGCGCCACGCCTGCACTGCCGGCTGATCGGTTTGATAGAAGGCGTCCGTTCCCTTCAGCGCATCGTCGCGCCAGCCCATCCCCAAAACTCGGTCGAGCACGCGCTCGTAATCGGGGTCGACGATCCCGCGCATGAAGGCGTCCATCGCTCCTGCCAGATCGCCTTGCTTCCAGTGGGCCGCGGTCGCGCGAAGAACGGTAAGCGCGGGCGACGGGTCCGCGGTCGCTGTCATCACGGGAGGTTCAAGGAGCGCCACCGACGCGACCGCCTCCGGCTCCTGCAATGCGGCTTGGAGCGCAATGCAGGCACCGATGGAGTGTCCGACCAGGTGCGCTTTGGCCAATCCGAGGTGCCGCATTAGAGCGAGACAGCAGTCGGCCTGCCCGGCCATGGTGATCGGTTGCGAGGGCAGCGTGCTGGTTCCATAGCCGGGTCGGTGATAGCTGACAAGCCGGTAGCCACCCGCGCTGGATAGCTCGTCGGCGAGAGGACGGAACCAATCGGTAAGGACCCCACCGTGCAGGAACACGACTGGCTCGCCTGCACCTTTCACCCAGTACTCCAGCTCGACACCCCCCACCGAAGGCGCGCTATTGGGGATGTGAAGTCGGCTGTGGGTCTGAGAGACGTGCTCCTGCATTTTCATGTCTGCTACACTGACATGAAAATGGCGAAGAGTCAAGCTGTGACCTCACGGCGGTATCGAATGGGAAGGCGTGCGGTCTCAGCGACGGCCAATGGCGAAAGCATCCTGGCATCAGCTCACAGGCTGTTCGGAGAGCTGCGCTACGACCAGGTGTCGCTTGATGACGTGGCGACCGTAGCTGGCGTGACAGAACGTACTGTCGTCCGTCGCTTCGGCTCCAAGGAACAACTCTTCGGAGCCGTCGGCGCAGAGCGCGCTGCGAGCATTCGCCGTGCCCGCGACGAAGTTCCAGCCGGCGACATCCCAGAGGCGGTGAGGCGGCTCGTCGGAACCTACGAGGATTGGGGCGACGAGGTTCTGCACCTTCTTTCCCAGGAGCGGGGCTTGGCCGGCGTGAACAACACAGTTGAGGCGGGTCGCAGATATCACGCGGCCTGGGTTGGGCGCGCCTTCTCTGCGCTGTTGGTCCAGCTGCCGCCCGCACTTCGCCGCCGTCGACTTGGTGAGTTGGTCGCGGTGACCGATATCTATAGCTGGAAGGTGCTTCGCCGCGACGTCGGCCTGAGTCGCGCCGAGGTGGAAGCGTCACTCCGCGAGCTGATTGGCGACATCGTCGCGCGTGGCGCGAAATGAGCCGCTTCACGTTCGTCACCTGGGACGGCGGCGGCAACGTGCCCCCGGCCGTCGGCATAGCCCAGGAGCTGATCGCGCGGGGCAACGAGGTCCGCTTCTTGGGCTATATCCCTCAGCAAGCTGCCATCAGCGCTCGCGGCCTGGCGTTCTCGGCCCTGCCGCGCAGCGGAGTCTTCGATCTCTACGGCGAGCGCGCGCCAGAACAGAGGCTCGCGGCCATCATCCGCAACGTCTGGGCCAGCCCCGAACACCTGGAGGACATACCCGACGCTCTGGCGGCTCACCCCGCCGACGTCCTCGTCGTCGACTTCTCGATGAACGGTGCTCTTGCGCAGGCTCGGCGGACCGATATCCCGGTGGCTGTCCTGGCGCACTCATGCATTGCCGGCCTCGTGCCGCCGCCAGATTCACCGATGGGCTCCGCCCGGCTGGCCGCCGCCAACGAGTTTCGCGCAACGATCGGGCTGCCGCGAATGGTGCGGCTCAACGATGGGTGGGATGGGCTCCCGACGATCGTCACCACGATTCCCGAGCTCGACTCTGCGGCGGACGGCGCAACTGAGACGGTGGACTATGTGGGTCCCATCGCCGAGCGAACGGCGCAAGCGAGCTGGGATTCGCCCTGGGATCCAGACGATGGACGGCCCCTGGTGCTGGTGAGCTTCAGCACGACGCGGTTGTGGGACCCGGCCGGCCGCATTCGCAACACCCTGGCCGCGCTTGCCAGCGAGCCGGTTCGGGTCCTCCTGATCGCCGACGCGAACTCGCTGCCACCGAACTTGCCCGACAACGTGACAGTGCGGCCGTTTGTGCCGCACGAGGAAGTGCTGCCCGCGGTCTCCGTGACGGTCACGCACTGTGGCCACGGCACCTTGAGTGCATCGCTCGCGCACGGAGTGCCGATCGTTGGCCTCCCCTACCCGGCAGCCGACCAGCCGTTCCTCGCTGCGCGCATCCAGGCACTCGGCGCGGGACTCGCGATGGACGGCGAATCGAGCCCAGCCACCATCAATAGTGCCGTCCGCGATCTGCTCGACCGGCCCTCATTTCGCGACGCCGCGGCTCATTTGGGTCGGGCCATCCGAGGGGCTCCTGGCGCTGCCGGTGCGGCCGATGTGCTGGAGCCGCTAGCCCGCAATCAAAATCGCTGATCTCGGCCGACAGTTTGGGTAGGCAGAATTTGCGACAAGGGGAGAGTCGCCCACGAGGGTTACCACATAACACCGGCTGCAGCGCTGCCCGTTCCTGAGATTCAGGCGAGGGTTAGGCGCAACGTTAAGGTCCAGTTACGGCGGAGGTACGTGGTTCGAATCCACGGCGGCCCACCAACGTTCTGAGTTAAGCGAGCCGCGGAGTTGTAGATCAGCGACGACTAGTTGTGCGGCCCATCCACCACTGTGTAACCGAGGCCGAAGTGATAGTGCATCTGAGCATCTAATGGCCGGCTGATCACGTCGAGCCAGCCACACAGCGCGCACCACCTGCGGCTGCCTCGGACGTGCTCTTCGTGGGCCGAGCCGCGGCGGACTATGTAGCCGACGTGGTCAGGTTGGGGGGGCTCCACTACGAATCCCATCGCCAGTTGGATCAGCGCGTGAACCTCATCGTCCAGATCGTGCAAGTACGTGCCGTCGATCAATACGGCCCACTCACATTGAGCCGGCTCAGTCATGGTGGGACGCACCCTTGCGTTGAATGCCGCCACCATGCCGCCCCACGTCCATGCGCGTTTCTCCTGACTTGATGCTTTGTCTTCCAACGTGATCGACCGCGCCAGCGCATGAATGCGCGGTCCTGACACTGCCGCCAGGCGGAGCGCGTTCGAGATCAATGGCTCGAGTGGACTGTTCCGCAAAGAGTCGGCAGCTTCCAGGAACGCGACCTGAAGGCCGATGACGTAGTATGCGGCCTTTCTCATGTCAGCTCGAGGTCTTTCACCAGCTGAGGAGAGTGGGAATGTGCCGCTCACGGATGCAAGCTCCGATGCGCATTCCGTTACGCGCTTCAACAGGTCGCTCGCTATGTCGAATTGCCAGCTCTTGAGGCCGCTGGGCATAGCAAGACTCTAGTCCGTATCGACGTTGGAGAACAGCGCTCAGCGCGAATTACCGCGGAGGTACCTGGCTCGAGTCCACGGCGGCCTTACCAAAATCGGGGAACGCGCCATTCGGGCACAAATGGTCGCGTCGCGGTCGGCGGATACAGCCAAAAGTGCCCATTAGGTCGCCTCCCTGGCGCCCGTTGATAACGCAAGGAGCGTAACCATCGTTTCAATCAGCAAATGAAGGCGGTCGCATTGGTTGGCATCCTGATCGTCGTCGCGTGCTCCAGCAGTGCCAAGCCGGCCGCCTCTGCCCCTCCGACGCCGTCCCAGGTGGCCAGCTCCACGCCCACCTTCTCCCCCTCGCCGGTTGATACTCCCTCCCCGAAGCAGAGTCCCTCACCGAGCAGCAGTCCCGCGGTCCGATTGACTGCGCTTGGGCGAAGCCTGAGCTGCAGTCTTCCGGTCACCTGGTTCCTGCAGGACGGCACCGCTCAGAAAGCAGGTTTCATGACCTTTCCTGGCTCGAAACTGATCCAGGATCGGTCTGCCCCAGCCGCCACGGCCTTCTATGACCGGGCCTACCGCAAATGGCTCCCGGTTTGGAGGACCAGCGATCGCCCAGGCCTTCGGGCTTAGCTCCTCACTGATCCGACCTGGGTGGGTCCTCGAGATCCCGGCCGAGCCGCTCGGGTGCCGACACGGTTAAGGTGGCTGCGCCCACGAGCACTCCGACCGCGCACCAATCCCAAATGCTCATCGCCAACTAAAACGGCAGGCGACAAGCTCAGTTATGGCGCCCCGATCAAGCCGGCGAGCACCTCGTGGGGCCTGGTCGAGCTCTAGGTCCCCATCCTCTTATAGGGGTGGTCCGCCGTGCTCACCCATGGCGACAATGCAGGCCGTCCGGCGTAGTACTGGGCCATGCAGCTACGACGTGGACCGCCACAGGTCCGGCTGGAGGACGCCCCAACGCCCGCCCTTCGGCTGGTGAAACTCGAGCCCAGCGTGGCGGCGACCGGCGTGGTCACGACGCCGGCGCTAGCATCCGCGACCGGGGCCTCGGAGAGCAGGAGGCTTGCGATCGCCGTGATCATCTCGCGGATCCGGTGGCTCTTCCTACCGCTCGCGCTGCTTACCGCATTCACCAACTCACCGCGACCAGCGGTCTTGTCGATTTTCCTCGGAGGCGTCCTTGTCTCTGTGCTCTACAACCTCGCGATCACTCTGCACCGCCGCCTGCCGGAAGACCTCGTGCAGCCGATGATCGCGATTGCGATGGTGGGTGACGTGCTGGGCATCGGGATCTCCGTCTGGGAGTTCTCGGCTGACCCGACAGCGATCATCTGGGCACCGCTGATGCTTGTAGGTGCAGCAGCGGCGGTCATATACGGGTGGCGCGGCGTGTTGTGGTATGGCCCACTCATGGTCGCGACGCTCGGGGTTGCGAGCCTCGCGGGTGGGCTGCTCGCATTGAGCAACGGGTGGTTGCACTTTGTGCAGGAGGCGGTGCAAATCATTGCCATTTCTGCGCTTGTCGCGGGCGTCGCGACCGAGAACGACAAGCACAGGTCGAGCGCGGAAAACGCTTTCGGGCAGCTCCAGACTCTCGTCTCACGCCTTCGAGGCGAGGTAGCGGAGTCGGCCGGCCAGTTGTCTGATGCCGCTGATCAACTCGTCTCCGCGACTCTCGAGCAGACCACCGCGGCCACAGCGACCTCGGCGAGCATGGATGAGGTCGCGCGCAGCTCGGCAGCGGTCGCCGACACGGTGGATAAGGTCGCCGTCCAGGCAAGCGAGGCGCAGACAAATCTGGAGCTCGCCCAGACCGACCTCAGAGCCTCCGGCGATCGCACCCTCGCTCTTGCCGGTCGGGTCAATGAGATCGAGGGCATCCTCGAGCTGATCAACGACATCGCCGACCAGACCAACCTCCTCGCCCTCAACGCCGCCATCGAAGCCGCCCGCGCAGGCGAGGCCGGCCGCGGCTTCGCCGTCGTCGCCGATGAGGTTCGCCGTCTGGCCGAGCGCTCCAAGGGCGCGGCCGCGCAGATCGCCAAGCTCGTCGAAGGCGCGCAGGGGCAGAGCTCCGAGACCGTGATGGCGCTGGAGAAGGGCGTCAAACAGATGGAGCGTGGCCTCGCAATGATGCAGGCGATGACGAAGGCCGGCGATGAGGTCCGGCTGGCGACGGAGCAGCAGCGCTCATCGACCCAGGCGGTGGTGCTCGCCATCGAGCACATCGCCGAAGGCAGCCGCTCGGTGGCGGTCACCGCCCAGGAGATCGCTTCCGCCGCGGCACGCCAGGGCGAGCTCGCCTCCGATCTTGCAGGCTCTGGGTGGAACGACGATGAGGTCCGGCGTGCAAGTTAAGGCGCCCGTTCCGGCCACCGCTGCGGCACCGCGTCGGTCGATCGTCGAGGACTTCGAGGACTAGTTAACGCGGGGGTACGTGGCTCGGGTCCACAGCGGCCCACCAAAAGGTTTCAATTTCAGTACCCGAGCGCCTTGAACGTTGTCACGGGGTCGATGCCGACCTGGCGCTGGTAAGCCAGCCAATCTATATAGCTGTCCTTGCGACTGACCATTCCGTCCCGCATCGTGAACACATCGGCGCCGGCGATCGCGAACGGCTTGCGCTCGGCGGTGCCCGACATCACATATTCGGTGACGAAGTGCTCGGCGCCGAAATGAGCCCGCTTTGGCTCAAAACGCAGGTCGGGCACGGCTCTGAGCAGCGCCTCGATCAGTTGGAGGACAGCCGCACGTCCGGTCGCCGGCGCACCCACGTCATGCAATTCGAACACCGAATCGTCAGTGTGCATGGCCGCGATCGCAGCGGGATCATGCACCGTCCAAGCTCCGCTGTATTCCATCGCGAATGCCATCAAGTTCTTGCTCAATTCTTTAATCCCCTCTGAGTCGTCACCCGCGTCTGTCGCCGGGCGGTGCGACGCTGGCAGCCAAGGCTGGCATAAATCGGCTCCGCCTGCGGCTTGGGATTACTCTTCCGCTGTGCGCCGGCGGGTGATGAAGACCGTCTTGACACTTCTCGCGGTCGTCTCAGTCGCCGCTTGCGGTCAACCCTCGACAGCCGTTTCTGGCCCCCCATCAGCAGGCAAATTGGTGGCGGTCCTTCAGCAAAAGTCTCCCCGGGATGTGGCGTCGGGTTTCGGTTCGATCTGGGTTTCCAACGGTCCCAGCGGGTCAGTCACCAGAATTGATCCGACGACAGACAAACCCATCGCAACGATCAACACCGATGCGCCCTCAGTAATTGCAGTGTCGGCCGATGCCATCTGGGTCACCAGCAACCAGGATGTAAATGTGACCCGCATCGATCCGCTCACCAACAGCGTTGTCGGGACCGTCGATCCGGGCGGCAGCGGCCCGATCGCCATCGCAATTTTCGATGGATACGTTTGGGTCGCAAATCACGACGGCGACCCGACCGGCTCGGTTGCGAAGATCGACCCGGCGAAGATGAAGGTCGTCGATCTCATCCACGTCGGAGCGGCCTCCGATGCCGGCCCGGTGTGGATCGCCGTCGGCGCGGGCTCGCTGTGGGTGGACGTCGACAATATCAGTGCCGTCGTTCGCATCGATCCAATCAAAGACACCGTCATCGCCACGATCCCCGTCCTCTTTGGGTGCGGGGAGGTCGTCGCCAACGACCACGACGTCTGGGTTGCGGGCGCGTGCGGCCCAGGCGTGACCCACATTGATCCGGCCACGAACAGCAAGGTTGGGGTGGAAAACGAATTCGGTGTGGGCGCGGCCCTTGCGCTCGGAGAAGGTTCCCTCTGGTTCGGTACCAGCACGAGGCTTGATCGCATCGACCCCAGCACCCGCAAGATCGTGGGGCAGCTGAAGCTCCCTGGTCCGAGTTTCGGCGCCGCCGCCGCGTTCGGTTACGTCTGGATCACCGATATGGACGACGAACAGCTCTTCAAGATCAAACCTGCCTGATCAGGAAAGGAATCGCGCGCAAAGCCTGGAATGCGCCATTCGGGCACAAATGGTCGCCTCGCTGCGGGCTGACACTGCCATTCGTGCCCTTTTGGTCGTCTCAACTGTGGCGCCGGTTCGCGGCGGCCAACCACTTGACTCGAACGACAAATTAGTCATTCATTGAGCAGGTTGAACCGAACTGACGTCATCGACTGGCTGATGGACTCGGACCCTGCGATCCGCTGGCAGGTGATGCGCGACCTGACTGATGCGCCCGAGACGGAAGTTGTGGCCGACCGTGCCCGCGTCGCCGGCGAAGGCTGGGGCGCACAATTGCTCGCCCTCCAGCTCCCGAGTGGTCAGTGGGATGGCGGCACACCCACGTTCACCTCGGATGCTGCGGCGCAGTGGTGGCAGTCGCTGCCACCCGAGCGGAAAGGCACTTTGTTCCCACAATGGACCTCCACGACCTGGAGCTTGCAACAGCTCCAAAACTTCGGACTCGATCCAGCGAGTGCAGAAGCCCGCCACGCCGTCGGCCTGGTACGCGAGCACTGCAGATGGGAGCACGAGGGCGAGCCGTACTTTGCGGGTGAGGTGGAGCCCTGTATCAACGGCCGGACCGTTGCGCTCGGAGCGTACTTCGGCCAGGACGTGGAGGGCATCGTGGACCTGCTTCTCGGTGAGCAAATGAGCGATGGCGGCTGGAACTGCGAGCAGGAAAATGGATCGACGCGGGGGTCGTTCCACTCAACGATCGAAGTGCTGGGCGGCCTCCTTGAGTTCGAGCGAGCCACGGGCGGCGCAACGGAGGTGAGAACCGCCCGCCTCCGCGGCCAGGAGTTTCTCCTCGAGCGTCGAATGCTTCGCAAGCTGTCCACCGGTGAGGTGATCGACCCAGCCTGGACCCAGTTCTCCTACCCGACCGGTTGGTACTACGACGTGCTCCGTGGTCTCGACTATCTTCGCGCGGCCGGCGTCGGTCCGGACGAGCGGTTGGCTGAGGCGATCGAGCTGGTCGAGTCTAAGCGCGACACGGATGGGCGCTGGCCCCTCGAGAATCCCCACCCGGGCCGGCTTCACTTCGCGATGGACGACGGCGAGGGCAGACCGAGTCGTTGGAACACCCTCCGCGCCATGCGTGTGCTCAGGTGGTACGAGCAGGCTCCGCCCACAACGCCATGACCGCGTGACTCGTCGGCGCCCCCGCCACGCCGTGGACATCACTCTGGCCGGGTGGCATCATCGCCACATGCTGGTCCTGTCGAGGATTGCCGATGATCGATGACCCGGTACTGATCGAGGACTGGCACCCAGTCGCCCTGGTCGAACAGCTCGCGGGCGGCGGTCCGATCGCGGCCCGAGTGCTCGGCGAAGACCTTGTCGTGTGGCGATCGGGTGGCGAGCTCCTCGCATGGCGCGATCTGTGCGTGCATCGAGGCACTCGATTGTCACTGGGCACCGTCGTGGAGGGCGTTCGCCTCCAGTGCCCATATCACGGTTGGACCTATGGCACGGACGGTCGCTGCGTCCTCATGCCCGCGCACCCGGAGCAGGCGCCGCCCGAAAAGGCCCGCGTCGCCACCTATCGAGCGGCGGAAGCCCATGGCGTCATATGGGTGAACCTTGGCACCGGCGATCAAGCCATCCCAGGGTTCGAGCTCCTCGACGATCCCGCGTACAAGGTGCTGCTCGCGGGGCCATACTCGGTAGCGGCGAGCGGGCCGCGCATAGTTGAGAACTTCCTCGACATCGGTCACTTCCCCTTCGTCCACGAGGGAATCCTGGGCGACCGCACGCGGCCGGAGATCGAGGATTACAAGACGACCGTCGGGGCTGAAGGCGTCCTGTCGGAGGGCGTCAAGGTGTTTCAGCCCGACCCTTATGCCACCGGCCGGGGGTCGGTCGTCAATTACACGTATCGCGTGCACCGTCCGCTGTCGGCGTCCTTCATCAAGCATGGCGAGCACTCGTTCGGAATGCTTCTCTC
This sequence comes from Candidatus Dormiibacterota bacterium, assembly GCA_036569925.1. Classification (GTDB taxonomy): domain Bacteria; phylum Chloroflexota; class Dormibacteria; order Dormibacterales; family Dormibacteraceae; genus Palsa-872. Next base: position 5,603 of record DATCPU010000384.1, on the reverse strand, counting down.
CGTAACACCACACGATGCGGTCAACAGCACGGCCTGGATGTGGATGGCAATGAACTACGAGCCGCGGTCGTCAATGGTCGAGTTCCAGGACCGCATCTTCGCCCAGGACCGTCCGATCCTCGAGTCCCAGCGTCCCGAGATGCTGCCGCTCGATCTGCAGGCGGAGCTGCATCTGCGTAGCGACAGGACCGCGATCGCCTACCGTCGCTGGCTGCGGGAGCTTGGTGTGCGGACCGGCACGTCGTAAGCGGACCGGTGCGGCTTGCCACAAATCGACCTCTGAAACTGAGTCAGACTGCCGTCACTACCCGCTGAGCTGACCGACTGATTAGATTCTGGTCGTGCAGCCGCTCCCAATGAGCGAACGGCGTCGGCCCAGGGATGTCGTGCTGATCGCAATCGGCATCGCCCTTGGCGCGGTGCTGCTGCGCCTTCCGAGCCTGAGTGAGCCTCGCTGGTACTTTGACGAGGGGGTCTTCACGACCGTCGCCTGGGCCTCATCGAAAGGGCTTCCGATTTATGCAGGCGCCTACGACCTCCAACCTCCCGGCATCTACTGGCTGTACCGGGTGTTGATCGCGTTCGGCGCGGGCGAGCACCACCTGGTGACGCAAATTGTGGGGGCCCTGTTCGTGGTCGCGACGGCCCTCCTGACCTTCGTCATCAGCATGCGGTTCATGCCCTTGCGGCCCGCTGCGCTGGCGGGTGCATTGACCGCGTTCGTCCTGTCGATCCCCACCCTGGACGGTGACCTCCTCAACGTCGAGCTCGCCGCCCTTCCCTTCTTCATCGCCAGCCTCCGCCTGGCGTTCAGCCGGAGGTGGGTGCTGATCTTTGCATCGGGCGTGCTCCTTGGCGTCGCTGTTGTCACGCGACCTTCTTTCGTGTTCGACGGCCTTGCCCTCCTGATCCCCTTGCTCAACGGCGGCCAGAGGCTGCGGCGGCTGTTGCTGGCCGTCGCGGGTGGAGCTGTGACATTGCTCGCGGCCGTGCTCCTGCTGGTGGCCGAGGGCTCGCTTCCCGCTTACATCGACACCGTCGTGCCTTCAGACCACATCTACGCTTTGAACGCCGACGGCGGCACCTTCGTGCCGATGTTTGTCCGGTTGGCTGTGCTCGGTGTTATCGGCGTGATCTGCCTCGCCAGGGCGACGACTGAGCGCGGCCGCCTGCTTGCCGTTTGGTTGCCGGCCAGCCTGGCGGGGTCCAGCCTGACCCCCCTCGAGTACACCCACTTCTTTCACGAGGCGACCCCTGCGCTCGCCTTCGCCATCGCCCTACGCGTATCCGGATTTCGCTGGCGGTGGCACATTCCAATCCAGGCGGCTGTCGCCCTGGTGATCTTCGCCGAGGCACTCCTCATCATTCCGGCCCAGCAAACCGCGGTCATGGAGTCGCGAACCCCGCAATGGCCCCTGAGACACAACTTCGGTTTTTGGGACCTGCCCGCCTACTACGGCAACTGGTTCGCCTATGCGGCGGGATCGAGAAGCAAGAGCCAATATGACAACTGGTTCAACGGGGTGGGCCTGCAGGACACCGAGAGCGCACTGCTGCAGCGCCTCGGGGGCTCGAGCGATCACCTGCTGGTGCTTGGCGGGCAGCCATGGCTTTATGTCGAGAGTGGTCTGCTGCCCGCGACGCGTTATGTGACAGTCTGCAATGCGGCGTGCATCGTGCCCACGGAGGTCGAAGACGTCCGCCAGGCCCTCAGAGGCAGCTGCGCCGAGCTGGTCGTCGCCGTGAGCCAACTGGATTACTGGCACGACGACCTCGATGCGGGCGGCTATGTTCCCGTCGACGGCGCGCCGTGGCCAACCTTCCAGTTGAGCCGTCCACCCGGGCAGTGTGCCTCAGGCTGACCGGCGGCTCCGCTACTTCAGCTGGAGCATGCCGATGCAGTTCTTGCCCGGATCGATAAACCACGCCATCAATGCAAACCCCATGTCGGCGATGCCATCAACAGTTTTGAGGCCAGGCATGTCGTATTCCTCGATCTTTACGCCCTTCGAACGAAGGGCGGCCGCTTCCGCTTTGACATCCGCCACACGAAAGGAGGCTTGCGTCTGTTCGTCCGAGGTCCCGACTGTGCTGCTGGTGACCACGAGGTGGCTGTCTCCGCCACATTTGAAAGTGACTGCCGCAGTGCTGTCGTTCAAGACCGGCAGCCCCACCTTATTTGCATAGAAGTCCTTGGAAGCCTCCAGGTCGGTTGCCAGAAGTACGACGTCGATCGGGTGTTCGCTCAGCACCTTAGCCTCCCTGCATTAACGAAAGAGCCACGGATGTGGCAAATAAATTAGATACCCAATCTGTGTGCTTTGTCGGGGAGAAATTCGTAACCCGGGCCGGTACTGCTTTGTGGGGCTATTGCCGTTTCGACGCACTCAAAAGGAGAAGAGCTCATGAGGCGCATAACAGCCGTGATCCTCGCACTGGGAGCCCTGGCAGCGTTCTCGCTTCCGGCGTACGCCAACTCGACCGGTAACCAGGGCCAGCCGAACCAGAGCTGCCAGTCTTTCTTCGGCGACTCCGGGCCGTTCACTCCGAACGGCTTCAACACCGCCGGCTTCAACCACGCGACCACGGTCTACGCAGGCGCACAGCCACAGAACTCGAAGAACCCCAAGTCGGTGTCTCAATACGACGTCGCTTGCTTCCAGGCCGCCTCGCACTAAATAGGAAGGGGCGGCCCGACGGTCGCCCCTTTTTGATAACGCAATGATGCGGCGCTCAGGCTGTGCTCGGCACGTCGTTCGCCGCGCGGATGATCTCGACGACTTCGCCTGAGTCGAAGCTCATGTCCGTCGTATCCATCAGGACCGCGGCCTGAAGGAGGCCGGCGATGTCCGGCTTGAACGGGCGCAGCATCGCTGCGCCCAAGCGCAGAATCGCCACCGGGATGTGACGCGCCTTCGCCTGAAGGCCGTTGCTCTCGGCGATGCTTCCGACCAGGTGGTTCACGGTCAGGTTTTGCGGTCCCCCGACCTCGATGGTTCGCCCGCGCAGGCTTGGATCGACTACAGACTGCTCGACAGCCCGCGCCACATCCTCAACGGAGACAAAGTTGATTGGGTTGTCGCCTCGGCCGAAGACGGTGGCTGTCCCGGCCTTGAGCAGCGGGTCGCCGATGATGCCGGCCCATAGCTCCTTGAAGACCGTTGGTCTGACGATCGTCCACTCGAGGCCGCTTGCCCGCAGCCTCTCCTCCGCCGCGAACTTCGCGCGATACAGCTCCATCGGGTGAATCGCGCTTGCGCCGTGGATGGAAACCAATATGAAGTGCCTGACCCCGGCCGCCACTGAGGCCTCCATCAAGTTGAGGTTGCCTTCGAGGTCGACCTTTCGCGGGCCGTTGCCGCCCGGACCAAAGCCGGTCACCGCCGAGATCACCGTTTCAACCCCTGCGAGGGCAGCGTTGAGTGACGATATGACGCGGACGTCACCGGCGACAATCTCCACGCCTTCGGGACCTGAGCCTGGCGCTCGCGCCGGGTTTCGGCTGAGGATGCGGACGTTCATGTGGTGTGCTGCCAGCAGCTTTGCCAGCGGGCCGCCGAGATGGCCGGTGCCGCCGGCCAGGAGGATCATCGACCAAGCCCTGATTGCACTGCGGCATCGATCCCGAAGCCGCCCTGCTCGACAGGCTCCAGATAGAAGCGGACCGAGGTGAAGACTCCGTCGTCGACTTTGAAGATTGACACGCCACGCATGAGGTGGGCGCTCCCATCGACCCTGGTTCCACGCATCTCCCACTCGGTCCACACCGTGTCTTCGCTCGTTGCGGAAGCGACCATGTCCGCTTGCAGGTTTGGAACGCCGCCAAAGATCTGGGCCCAGTTCTTTCGGACCTGGTCGTTGCCTTTGAAAGAGCGCGCCGGATGGACGGGCGTTTCATTGACGAAGTCCGGCGCGAAGCATCGAACCATCGCGTCGAGATCATGGCGGTTGACCGCGTCATGGAGACTTTGGGCGACCGCCAGGCCGGATGATGTAGGAGTGTCCACGCTTGCCACCTCTCAATACGCCAGACTGGGAGTCTAGTCGTTAGACTATGAGTCTGATGAAAGCGAGGCGGGATGTCAAGCGCAGCTACCAGTCGAAGTTGCGCGGGGCCCAGGCGCAGTCCACGCGTGCGGCCGTGATCGCTGCCGCCGGGCGCCTGTTCACTGAGCAGGGATACGCGTCAACCTCGATCGATGAAATTGCCGCTGTCGCGGGTGTCAGCCGCGCCACTGTGTTTACAGCCGTCGGGGGCAAAGCAAAGTTGCTGAAGACAGCGCTTGACGTCGCGATTGTCGGCGACGACGAGCCCGTGCCTTTACCCGAGCGCCCGCGATCCAAAGCCATCCGCGCGGAGCGGGATCCGCGGAAGTACCTTGCGCTTTACGCCGAGCTGGTCACCGAGATGGACGGTCGAATGGCCGGCATCCATGAAGCCCTGAGGGGTGCAGCGGGGGTTGACGCGGAGGCTAAGGCGCTCTGGGAATCACAGCTCGCGCAGCACCGTCAAGGCGCCGCCAACGTGGTCGCCGACCTGATGCGCAAAGGCGACCTCAAACAGGGCTTGGATCCGGCCGCCGCCGCGGATATCGTCTGGCTGCTCGGTCCGGGCACTTACAGCATGCTGGTCCACCGTCGAGGCTGGTCCCCTGACCGATTTCAGGCCTGGCTCACCGAGACATACGTCGCTCAGCTTCTGCCGCCTTCGCTCAGCCGGAAAGCTGCTTCTCGAACCAGTGGTGTGCGTAGGGTTCGTCGTTGAACGGAGCGACCTCGACGTAGCCGGCTGATCGGTACAGGCTGATCGCTTCGGCAAGGGTGTTGTTCGTTTCCAGGCGAACCGCGCTGGCACCGTGGCGGGCAGCTTGCGCCTCGAGCTCGCTCAGGATTCGGCGCCCGAGACCGAGGCCGCGGGCGGATTCGGCAACCCACATGCGCTTTAGCTCGAACGGCGCGTCGTCATGGAACTTCAGCGCTCCGCACCCAATCGGTTCGCCCCCGAGCGTGGCCATCAACAGCAGGCCGGCTGGGGGCCGCAGGCTCTCCTCGTCCGCCGGGATGCTGCGCGCCGGATCGAAACCCGTCTCGAATCGGCGGTCGAGCTCGTTGAAATACTCGTTAATGCAGTAGCGAGCATGCGGGTCAGCCGGATCGACCTGCGCGATCTCGATCATTGCCGGACTCTGGGCGCTATCCATTCAGCCGGAACGTGACGATGACCATGTCTCCTGCAATTGTCGGTTCGCCATTGGTGGCCTCCGCGGGGAAGAGGCCGAGCACCAGGGCCCGGCCTCTTCGCAATTCCCGTTTAGCCGGCCCGGGTCCCGGCGGCTGGGTCGGCATACATCAGCGAGCCTGGTGTGGTCAGAAGCTCCCCCGTTTCGAGCAGCGTCTTCAGGCCTGACAAGATCATCGGCCAGCCACCGTACAGCTGCTCGTTGGCTCCCTCGCGGAGCTGGTCGTGGGTCACCGTCAGATGGCAGGAATCGCCCACCGGCTTGATCTCCCACGTAATCCGCGATGTCCCCTCGGCCTTGACGTCCTCGCCCCACAGAGCAGTCATGCTCTGGACCAATCGGCGGGGCGGGTCGACCTCGAGG
>DATCPU010000383.1:0-4893 GCA_036569925.1 Candidatus Dormiibacterota bacterium | reverse complement strand
CTCCCGGCCGAGTTGGCCCTGGCGGGAGCGCGGCGTGCGGCCTCCCTCGTCGCCGAGCTGGCCGGAGGCAGCGTCCATCGGGAGTGGGCCGACGTCTATCCCCGTCCCCAGGAACCGATCCGCGTCAGGTTCCGGCCGTCGCTCGTGGATGAGGTCCTCGGCTTGCATGTCCCGCTGGAGGAGGCCGAATCGATCCTCAAGCGCCTCAACTTCCATGTCCGAGCGCTCGAAGACGGCGAGTGGGACGTGCTGCCGCCGGTCTTCAGGCTTGACGTCACCATCCCGCAAGACCTGGTCGAGGAGGTGGGGCGTGTCTATGGATACGACCGCATTCCACCAACGTTGCCGGGGCAGCGCAGAGACCGATGGCTTCCGGCCGTCCCCAGCATCGGCCGGCGGCTGGATGCGACTCGCGTGGTCTTTTCCGGCGCGGGGTTCACCGAGACATGGAACCCGGCTCTTGTCTCGGGGCGTGTCCTCGAGGGCCTTCGCATTGATGCGCATGCAATGCGGGTGTCGAACGCTTTGAGCGATGACATGGACACGCTGCGCACGTCGCTCATGCCGTCCCTGGTTGGAGTGGTCGCGCTTAATCGCGATCGCGGGCGTCAGGACGTCCGGATCTTTGAGATCGCAAGTGCCTTCCTGGCCCCGGTGGGAGACAAGACTGAACAGCCCGACGAGCCGATGCGCCTGGCCGCAGTGGCCACGGCCGGCACGAATGCAGAGGCTGGGCGCGCCTGTTTCTATGCCATGAAGTCGGTGCTTGACGCCGCCTTTACGGCACTGGGCGCGCCGCCTTGCACCTACCAGCGTGGCGCGCAGGAGCTGTTCCATCCGGGCCGTTGCGCCGCAGTCATCCTGGACGGTCGGCTCCTCGGCTACATCGGCGAGCTGCACCCGACCGTGGCCTCGACCTTCAAGATCGAGGGACGGCTGGTCGCAATCGAGATCGACGTCGAACCGGTGCTTGCAGCCTCCCGAATCCCTCGGGCGCAGCCTCTGCCGAGGTTCCCTGCGGTCGAACGCGACCTCGCAGTGGTCGTTGAGGATCACATCGCTTCAGGCGCGCTGCTCGCCACCATCAAGGAGGTCGGCGGCCACTACCTCGAGCAGGCCCGCGCCTTCGACGAGTACCACGGTCCCCAGGTTCCCGAGGGCCACAAGAGCAGTGCGTTCACCTTGACTTTCCGCAGCCCCGAGCGCACCCTGACGGACGCCGAAGTGGACAAAGTGATGACAGAGATCAAGCTCGGATTGCAGAAGAGGCACAAGGCGAGGTTCCGCGAATGACCTGGTTGGATGCACTTCCGATCGTGCTCGTCATCGTCTACGCAGCCCTGGGGCTCTTCGGCGGACTGCTGAAGCGGGTCATCGGCCTGATCGCTCTTTACCTTGCGTTCGTGGGCGCCACCAACATGGGGTTGCAGGCGGGTGGCATCCTTCAGACCTCGTCGAACCTGGAGATTCCCGACGCGCGCATTTACGGATTCTTCGGGATCGTGATCGCGGTCATCGTGATCGTCGAGGTGGCGGCTCAGCTCGCGAGCAGCCAGATCCAGGTCGGCGCGCTGGTGTTCAACAGAGCCCTGGGCGTGATCTTCGGGCTCCTCACCGCGATCGTCCTTTTCGTGCTCGTCACCAACGAGCTGATCGCCGCCGGCACACCGTTCGGTGGCGGGGCGCTCGACGCGCTGCAGCAGTCCATCCGCGACGCTGTCCAGGGTTCGCACATCGCGGTTCCGCTAACCAACGCGATCGGGAAGCCGATCGTGAGCATCTTCGGCCTGGCGCTGCCCGCCGATCCTCAGATCTACTTCAGCCAAAGCCCCGTCAACTGAGCCGGGAGGTGCGAACAGAGATCCCGACCGGATCTTTGGCGCCCATGCGGCCCGATCCGTGCGTTAAGGGGCCCGACCGGCCGTCGCTGCCCCGGCGCACCACGGGCGCGGGGACCCCAAAGGATTGCGCTCCTAGTCCGGCCACCCCTTCCTCTGGGGTCCCCATGGCGAAGCCATGGGAGGGACCCCTGGATCTCCAAATCTCTCGGCCGGGCCTCAGTCCGCACCTCCTGTGACCAGCGCTTTTTTCGAGCGCCTCCGTGAGCGGGCGGTGGAGATTCACGTCGAAGACCACCTGCGTTCGCGCCTCGAAAAGGGCGACCAGCTTCGCGTGAAGCTGGGCCTCGACCCGACAGCTCCAGACCTTCACGTCGGCCACCTGGTCGTGCTGGATGCATTGCAAGCCTTTCAGGACGACGGCCATATCGTGGTGCTGATCGTCGGCGATTACACCGCGCTGATCGGTGACCCCAGCGGGCGCTCGGAGACGCGGCCCGTGCTCAGCCGCGAGCAGATCGACGCCAATGCGAAAACCTATTTCGACCAGATCTATCTCGTGCTCGACCGCGAGAGGACAGAGGTGCACAGCAACTCGGAGTGGCTTGGGGCGATGGGCGCAGCTGATGTGCTGCGACTCATGGGCAAGGCCACGCTGCAGCAGGTGCTTCAGCGTGAAGACTTCGCCGCGAGACTGAAAGCGGGAACGCCGATTGGAGCGCACGAAGTCCTCTATCCATTCAACCAGGCCTACGATTCCGTGGCGATCAAAGCCGACGTCGAGATTGGTGGCACCGACCAGCTGTTCAACCTGTTGTTCGGCCGTGAGATCCAGAAGGCCTACGGCCAAGAGTCTCAGGATGTCGCGGTGTTTCCGCTGCTCGAGGGCCTGGACGGCTCGCAGAAGATGAGCAAGTCATTAGGCAACTACATCGGGCTCACCGAGCCGCCCAGCGAGGTCTATGGCAAGACGATGTCGATCCCCGACTTACTGACCGAGAAATATCTCCGACTGGTCTCAGGTCTGGCCGGGGCCGAGCTCGATCGCGCGCTGGCGCTCAAGCCTCGGGACGCAAAAGCGGCACTCGCCAGGCAGCTGGTCAAGCGACTCCATGGTGCTGACGCGGCCGCAGCAGCGGAGGCCGGGTTCGACTCGAGATTTCGCAAGCGTGAGATTCCCGACGAGATCGACGAGCTGGTCGCCGAGAACCCGGCGGACCTCGTATCTACGATCGTCCAGGCGGGCTTTGCCAAAAGCCGGGGTGATGCCCGACGCCTGATCGATCAGGGTGGCATCCGCATCAACGGCGACAAGGCGAACGCCGACTCGAAGCTGAAAAACGGCGATGTGCTCCAGGCCGGCAAAAGAAATTTCGTTCGAATTGGCGTGAGATAGAATCATCGAAATAATGTTCGGAGAGATCCACTCAGTGTCCGGCACCGGCGACTAGATGTCGGGCCATTCGAAATGGGCGGGCATCAAGCACAAGAAAGCGATTGTCGACGCCAAGCGCGGCCAGGCTTTCACCAGGGCGGCCCGTGAAATCCTGATCGCCGCCAAAGAGGGCGGCGGCAGCGTTGAAGGCAACTTCCGCCTTCGCCTTGCCGTGCAGAAAGCGCGGGAGATCAACATGCCCACCGACAAGATTCAGAACGCCATCAAGCGCGGCACCGGGGAGCTCGCTGGAGAGAGGCTGGAAGAGATCCGGTACGAGGGCTACGGGCCGGCCGGGGTCGCGATCATGGTCGACGCGTTCACCGACAATCGAAATCGCACCTCCGCATCGATACGGCACCGCTTGTCCAAGTTCGGCGGGAACCTTGGCGAGTCGAACTCCGTGGGGTGGATGTTCGAACGCAAGGGCGTGATCTCGGCCAACGCAGGGAAGAACGACCCTGAGGATGTCGGCCTTGCGGCGATCGAGGCCGGAGCCGATGACGTGCAGGTCGAAGGCAAGTCGATCGAGGTCACAACTCCGCCCGGAGCATTTGAGAAGGTCAAAGCGGCCATGGAAGGCATGGGCGTCACCGTCGACAACGCGGAGATCACGATGCAGCCGAAGCAGACGGTCGCGGTGGGGGAGGACAAGGCAGCCGCGGTGCTCAGGCTCATGGAGTCCCTGGAAGAGGACGACGACGTCCAGCAGGTCTACGCCAACTTCGACATCCCAACCAACGTCCTTGAACGCGTCTCAGCACAGGTATGAATGAAACTAGTTGATGCGTCGCAAGTAGGCCGGATTCACTCCGGCCGCCACCCAAGCGTCCACTTCCAAACGGCTCCCAGTCGTGGCCAGGAGATACCCCAGGAGGGGGTCCGTGGGGGAGGACGGCAGTCCTCACCCGCGCTGTTCGACATCCCCACCAACGTTCTTGAACGCGTCTCAGCACAGGTGTAGAAGTTGGATACATGTCGGTCGCCGCTAACGGATTAATTCTGGGGATCGATCCAGGCCTCGCTGGCACTGGGTTCGCTCTGCTTTCAGGTTCCAACCTCGTGCTGTCGTGCAGCACGCTCACCACAAACCCGGGGCGCGATGGCGTGCGACTGCTCGCCATCACCAGGCATCTTCGCGACCTGCTCGCGGCGAACCCACCTGCGGAGGCATCGCTCGAGGAGCTTTTCATGGGCCGCAACACGTCCAGCGCGATCGGGGTCGCCCAGGCGCGCGGTGCCATCCTTGCGGTGCTCGAAGAGTGCGGCGTGCCAGTTTTCGAGTACAAGCCGAGCCAGGTCAAGATGGTCCTCACCGGCTATGGCAATGCCGACAAGGCGCAAATCGCACGAATGCTCGGAGCCCAGGTCAAGGTGCCCGAGGGCCGTGTCGATGCGCACGCGATGGACGCCATTGCCATCGCCGTGTGTCACGCGCGAAGCCGCAGGCTGACGCAGGTCGCACGATGATCGCGCACCTTAGCGGTGTGGTCCGACGCGCAGGTCCGGATTTCGTCGTTCTTGACGTCGGCGGCGTCGGCTACATGGTCAGCGTCAGCGCAACGACACGGCAGAGGATTCCGGCGCCAGGCGGCGAGTACGAGCTTCACATCCACACTG
>DATCPU010000382.1:0-5434 GCA_036569925.1 Candidatus Dormiibacterota bacterium | reverse complement strand
GCGCCTGCTCCTCCTCCGGTATATCGATGGGATTTATTCCGAACTTGTTCTCCATGCGGCGCTTGCCGACATTGGAAACAAAGTTATGGCCGGGGGGACCCCGGCTAACCCTGCAGCGCTAGCTAACTTCAGCCAGCGAGTTGGTCAACGATTACCTAAGCCGTTCTCACTCCTGCTGCTTTTTCCAGGCCCAGTTCTTCCACTGAGGTTTCGCGCATTTTGAATTTTTGAACTTTGCCCGTGACTGTCATTGGAAATGAATCGACCAGCTTCCAATGGCGCGGGATCTTGAAGGACGCGATCTTTCCCTTGCACCAGGCGGCCAGCTCCTCGCCTGTCACCTTGGCGCCTTCGCGAGGCTTGACCCAGGCCATCACCTCTTCGCCGTACTTTTCCGACGGCACGCCAATGACCTGCACGTCAGCGACGTCGGGGTGGGTGTAGAGAAACTCTTCGACCTCTCGCGGATAGATGTTCTCGCCGCCGCGAATGATCATGTCCTTGATCCGGCCAACGATGTTGAGGTACCCCTCGTCGTCCATCGTCGCCAGGTCGCCCGTGTGCATCCAGCGCGCAGCGTCGACCGCTTGCCGCGTCGCCTCCTCGTTGTTCCAGTAGCCGCGCATCACGATGTAGCCGCGACTGCACAGCTCGCCCGTCTCGCCACGCGCCACGACTTTGCCGGTCAGGGGATCGACGATCTTGATCTCGACATGCGGATGCACCTTGCCGACCGTTGACACGCGTCGGTCCAATGGATCGTTGGTCGCGCACTGCGTCGAGACTGGCGAGGTCTCGGTCATCCCGTACGCGATGGTCATCTCGGGAATGTGCATCACCGTCTGCACCTTCTTCATGACCTCTACCGGACAGGGTGAGCCGGCCATGATCCCTGTCCGCAGCGAGCTGAAATCGAAATCCTTGAAGCGCGGATGATCGAGCTCGCCTATGAACATTGTGGGAACGCCGTAGAGCGAGGTGCAGCGCTCCTTTTCGACGGTTTCCATGACCGCAATGGCCTCATAGGCTTCGCCTGGGATGACCATGGTCGCTCCGTGCGTCGTGCATGCAAGGTTGCCCAGAACCATCCCAAAGCAGTGGTAGAAGGGAACTGGAATGCAGACGCGGTCGTTCTCCGAATATCGAAGCGTCTCGCCGATGAAGTAGCCGTTGTTGAGGATGCTGTGGTGGGTCAGGGTCGCGCCCTTTGGAAAGCCGGTCGTGCCCGATGTGTACTGGATGTTGATCGGGTCGTCGAACTGGAGCGATTCTTCGATTTTGCGCAGCTCGTCGACGCTGATTTCCTCGGCGTCCCGCTGGAGTGCCGCCCAGCCGTCATCCAGCACGAGCGCCTCCCTGAGCTCCGGGCACCGGCCCTTGACCTCGGCGAGCATCGCTGCGTAATCCGCCTGCCGAAAGCTGGCGGCGAGGATTAGGAAGCTGATTCCCGACTGGTTGAGCGCGTACTCGAGCTCAGATGTGCGATAGGCGGGGTTGATGTTGACGAGGATCGCCCCGATCGCCGCCGTCGCGTATTGGACGATGACCCACTCGAAGCGGTTCGGCGCCCAGATCCCAACGCGATCGCCCTTGCGCACGCCGCGGGCGACCAGGCCCCGCGCGATGACTTCGCACTGGTCGACGAGCTCGGCATAGGTGGAGCGATGACCCTGGTGAACCACCACGAGCGCTTCGCGTTCGCCAAAACGTTCAGCGGTGCGCCGCAGGTTCTGGAATACGGTCTCGCCCAGCAAGGGAACCGCGCTGGCGCCGTGAACGTAGCTGAGCTTGCCCAAGTTTGCGAGCCACCTCCCTGAGTATTTCTAGTTCCATTGTGCGCCTCAATAAGCGACGCAGACCTGTCCCATCGCGCATGCCTTGTGCTGGAAAAACGAACCACTTGACACTGACGCTATAAGGGGGCAAATTGGTTCTCAGCGACGCCGGATCCGACGCAGTCCACGCAGGGTTGGCCTCCAAAAGTAGGCAACGGCCGCAAGGCGCAGTAACCAAAATGCGTGTCACCCGACGGAGCTCGGCCGAGGCGGTGTCCGCTGCAGGCGCCGCCTCGTTTTTCGCCCAGCCATAATCTCCGCTACGTGAGCACGCGGGCGGCAATGCGGCTACCAGCTTTAGCAAATGCGCGGTTCAGGTCGATCCTTCTCCTTTGGGCTGGGCTGCCAATTGCACTCTTGTACGTCTGGCAGAACCTCATTCAGCCCCTGATGTTCGCCACGTATCTCGGCGACTTCCAAGAGAGCTACATGCGAGCAGCCGTCAGGCTGGCCGGTGGACAAGACCCTTACGATCTCTGCCAGACCCTGGGTTGCCTCGAGCCAACCGGTCCGCAGTACGTGATGCCTCTGCCACTCGCCTGGCTGCTGCAACCGGTCGTCGCCGTGGACAGCCACTTGATCACGTTGGCGACGATTCTTGTCCTCAATGCGTCGCTGTTTGCATTTCTCTTCTTTGCGCTTCGCGCGCTCCATGTCGGTGATTGGCAGCTGGCTGCCCTGCTAGTGCTGGTGGCGCTCGCTTTTGAGCCTGTAAACGGCAACATCGTCGAAGGCCAGGTCAACCTGGTCCTCCTCGTCTTGTCCGGACTGTGGTTTTGGGGCTGGGTGGCAGGCCGTTGGTGGGGTGGCGCCGCTCTCGGTTTGGCGGTCGCCTTGAAGCTGATCCAGGCGCCCGTCGGCCTCCTCATCTTGTGGGGAAGACGGTGGTCAACCTTGGCCGCCGCTGCCGCGACTGGCCTCGGCTTGTGGCTCCTGGCCGCCCCCCAGTACCTGCCCGAATACCTGACGCGGGTCCTACCGGCGATCAGCGCCGGCACTGGTCTGTTCGAGAATCACTCGCCCGGCGGAACTATCACCCGATTGCTCCAACCAGATACGTTCTTGGGCGCTGAGCGGGGCAGCCCACTGCTGGCACGTCTCATCACAGTTGTGATTGCCATCAGTGTGCTTGCAATCACATTCGTCGTGCTTCGCTCGCCCGCATCGACGTGGTCGGGCCGGGGCCTAGAGGCCGGCGCGATCGTGGCGGCGACGCCTCTGGTGGCTAGCTACTCATGGGGCACGCACCTGGTTCTGCTGCTCCTCCCGATGCTGGTCCTGGTGGCTTGGAGCGTTCGAAATCACGACTGGCAGGTCCTTGCGCTGGTGGCCGTGGGATGGATCCTCATCGGGCCCGGGCACCACTGGATGCAGACCCTGCTCGTCTCGGGGTACCGGAACGTGCCGGTACTACGCCTGATGGCGGAGTTCGGCGTGGTCGGCATTACCGCGATCTGGATCGCATCGCTGGTAGCCCTGAGACGCGAGCCGGTGATTCTCCCTAGCGAACGCCTTTGATCATTCGCACGAAGACGAGACTCAACACAAACCACAATGCTGCGGTTGCGAACACGACGCGATATCCGAAGTTGCCGCCTTGCGACTGATTGAGGTGATACAGCAGCTGACCGGCTACCGCGGGGGCAAAGACCTGAGGCAGCGTGAACGAGACATGGAACAACGCCATGTCTTTAGCGGCCGCGTGGTCACGGTCTGGCAGCACGTCGCAAGCAAGTGCCCAGTCGACAGCCTGGTAAGCCCCAAAGCCAAGGCCGAACACGACGCCGAGCAAGTACAGCACCGTTAGGTCTGTGACCAGGCTGAACAGCAACACCGCCGACACAGCAGCTTGCAGTCCGCTCGATATGTACACGAAGACTTTGCGGCGACCGCCAAGCCGGTCGGACAGGTAGCCGCCAACGACGGCAGGGATCACCCCGCCCCCGATCACAGCGAGCAGCCAGAGGGAGCTGTCAAAGGCGTAGTCCTTGCGGTGCACCACGTCCCTGAAGAAAAAGGCGAGGTAGGGGGCAATGGTCCAGATCCCGAACGTGTTGAAGAATCGCGTCGTCAAGACCCAGAAGAAATCGCGATCGCGTAACGGCGCGAGGGTCTCTCGAAGTTGGGGAATCTTCGCGCCTCCGAAGACTGCGACGGCAGCAGCTATCACGCCGATGCCTGCGGCGGCAAACCACCACGGAGACACTGGCGACAGCAAGACGACCTCGAGGGCCACCACGGCGATGACGAATGCCGTCCCTGCGATCGCGACCCAGGCTGGGATGGGTGTGCGGACGGCCGAGCGAATTCGTTTCAGAGGCGCTTCGGGAATCGCCGCCAGAGCGACCATGGCCGAGCCGGCGGTGAAGATGCCGATCACCCAAAGGCCGGCGACGGCTCCCGCGCGAGTGCTGCCGAGATGGTCCGGACTGAGGAGGATGGTGAGCGCGAACAGGCCGACGACCGTGCCGAGCTGCTGCATCGCGTTCAACAGCCCCGAAGCACGGCCGTTCTGCTGCACCGGCACGACGTCTGGGATGACTGCGCTGTAAGCCGCGAACGCGCCGTTGTTGCTGATCTGAACGACGAGGTAGGCCGCGATGAGGGCCGGCACCGAGCCGGCACCCGCAAGGAGGCCGAGGCCGAACAGGTTGAAAATTGTCCCGATCGCGATCCACGGACGGCGGCGGCCGAATCGCGTCGAGGTTCGGTCGCTCAGATAGCCGACGAGGACAGGTATGACGACGGCGAACACAGCTCCAGCCGAGCTCGCCTGGGCGACGACAAGAGTGCTCTGCGTGGAGCCGGCCACGGCGACGGCCAGGACCTGGAGGACGATCGTGTTGAGGGGCGTCCAGTGGACCCCGTCGGCGCCAAACTTGAATACGTTGATCGCCAGCAGGCGGCGAAAGCTCAGCTCTTTGCGCGGATCAATCTCCTCGACCGCAGCCGACATGGTCGCAAGGCTAAGTTAAGTAGGCTGACTTTGGTGCCCGAAAGGGGTTAGGCTTTTCCGGCCCTCATGCCACCGATACTTTCGCGTGCCAAACAGCTGCTGGTCGACGTGCCGAGGCACGGCAAGCTGGCTTACTGCCTGCTGCGCGACGAGCGGGTGCCGGCGGCCCCCAAGGCTGTGTTGATCGGCGCCCTCGTGCTGATCGTGAGCCCGATCGATCTCCCCGCCTGGGTGCCGCTCATGGGCGAGCTAGATATGCTGGCCCTGGCGGTGCTGGCGGTCAGCACTTTCATCGAAGCCTGCCCGGAAGAAGTCCGGCGTGAGCACGAGGCGGCATTGGAGGCGGGGGAGAGCACGTTCGACCGCGACTTCCGCGAGGCGTTCAGCGCGGCTCGCGAGGGGAGCGGGCGGCTCTTCGCCAGGATTCGAAACCGCGTCTGGCGGCGCGACCCTTATCAATCGGTATCGGAGGGCTAGGCGAAATTGCGGGTGATGCTCACCAAGGACATCCCGAATGTCGGCAGCGCGGGGGACGTGAAGGAGGTCACCGACGGGTACGGGCGCAACTTCCTGTTTCCACGCAAGCTGGCCGTGCCCGCGAGCCGCGGCTTTGAGGCGGAGGCCAAGCGGCTGAAGGACGCCG
>DATCPU010000381.1:0-8828 GCA_036569925.1 Candidatus Dormiibacterota bacterium | reverse complement strand
CCTCCGTTGCTCGCTTCCGCATCTATCGATGCGCGCGCTCCGCTACTCGGTGATTCCGCTGGGGACCCCGCGACCAAGTCGCGGGAGGGACCCCTGGATCACCGAATCTCTCGCCGCTTCTCCTTCATCGCTCTACAAGTGCGTGACGCTGCCCGCGCTCACCGCCGTGCCATCGACCATGAGCTCACCGCGCTGATTGATGTCCTGGGCGATGCCCTCAAATGCGCGATCCGGCAGCTGTACGCGCACCCTCGTACCAATCGTGTCCGACAGCTCACGCCATCGCCCCAGCACATCTGACGGAGGCGCTGAGCTCCACCTCTCGATGGTGGAGCGGAGCCTTGCCAGCAGCTCATCTCGAGGCTGATTCAAGGTCACGCCGCCCTCGGGGGCCCATGTGAGGTTCACGCCGATCCCGCACACCGCCTTCGTCGGCGTCGCCTCCACCAGGATGCCGCCCACTTTGCGGCCCCCAAGCAGCAGATCGTTGGGCCACTTTAGGCGCACGCCCTGGTTGCAGGCTTCCACTGCGGCAACGCCCGCCGCAAGACTCAGCAGCGGATTCGGCGGCAAGACGAAGGAGACGAGCAGCGCAGTTCCGGGTGGCGCCTCCCATCGGTGCTCGAGCCGGCCGCGGCCTGCAGTCTGGTGGTCGGCGACGACCAGCGACGCGATTGGCAGGTCGCGAGCGACGTCCTGCGTGGAGGCCACGGAGATGAGACGAATGAGTCTCGCGTCGCCATCGGCCACGCACCGACCCTATCTCACGTGGTCGCTAAGCTGGTGAGGCGATGAAGCTCCACCGCGCCGTCACGCTGGTGGCCATGATGTTGCTCGCGGTCGCCGCGCTTGCGCTGCTCCTGGTCGGCGGGATCGCGAACTTCGACAGCCATTCGCTCATCGCGCTGGTCGTGGTCGTGATCGCTGCGGCGGCCGGCGGTGTCGGATTCAGCTGGAAGCGCTACTACAAGCGCTGAGAGTTGAAGAAAGTGCTTAGGCTGGGATACAAGGCTTCGGCCGAACAATTCGGGCCGCGTCCACTGCTCGATTTCGCAGTGGCAGCCGAGGAGCGCGGATTCGACAGCGTGTTCGTGAGCGATCACTTCCAGCCTTGGCGACACTCGGATGGCCACGCGCCGTTCGCATTCGCGTGGCTGGCGGCTACCGGCGAGAGAACCAGGCGCGTCGCGCTTGGAACATCCGTGGCGACTCCGACGTTTCGCTACCACCCCGCGGTCGTCGCCCAGGCATTCGGAACGCTCGGCTCGCTGTATCCGCAGCGCATGATCCTCGGCGTCGGCACGGGCGAGCACCTTAACGAGGGAGCCCTAGGCATCCAGTGGCCCGACAACAAGGAGCGATTCGCGAGGCTGCGCGAGGCGGTGCGTCTCATCAAGCAGCTCTGGACGGACGAGCTGGTGACCTTTGACGGGGATTACTACCACACGCGCAACGCGACGATCTACGACAGGCCGGACCGGCCGATCCCGATCTACGTCGGCGCCGGAGGACCGCAGGTGGCGAAGTTCGCGGGGCGCGCCGGCGATGGCTTGATCTGCACCTCGGGCAAGGGCATGGAGCTTTACTCCGAGCAGCTGCTGCCCTCTTTTGCGGACGGTGCCAAAGAGTCGGGCCGAGACTCCGCCGATCTGGACAGGATGATCGAGGTCAAGGTTTCATACGACACCGATCGCGATCGGGCCATGGAGGACACGAAGATCTGGGCCGCTCTGGCACTTCCTGCCGATGTCAAGGCCGACATCGACGACCCACGTGAGATGGAGCGGCTGTCGCGCGATGTGGAGAATGTCGCGCACCGGCGCTGGCTGGTCTCGAACGACCCCGACGAGCACATTGAGCAGCTTCGCCCATACCTCGAGCTGGGTTTCAACCATCTCGTCTTTCATGCGCCGGGCAACGACCAGGCGCGCTTCCTAGAGCTGTACGGTTCGCAGATCCTGCCTCGGATTCGCGCTCAATGGGGCTGACGCAGAAGCGCGTAAACCCGAGAGACGCTAGCGGCGCGTGGGTCATCGTCCTGGTCAAAGATCTCGACCAGGCCAAGCAGCGGCTCGGCGACGTCCTCGGCGCCAAGGCGCGCCGAGCGCTCGCGATACGAAATGCCGAGCGGGCGATCAAAGCGTCAGCCGCAGGCGAGCACCGCCTGGTAATCGGCGGCAGCGCCGAGGTGAAAGAGATGGCCCAGCGCCTTGGCGTGGAGGCGGTGATTGAAACAAGGCAGGAGGGCCAGAACGTGGCCGCGAGGCTGGGAATCGCCCATGCGCTCAAGAGCAAGGCGCGCGCGGTCCTGATCCTCTCCAGCGACCTGCCCCTCGTGACGTCGAGGTCGGTGAGGGAGATGCTCGACGCCGCCGGCCGCCTTGCGCCACCTGCGGTGATGGCGGCGCCGGCCATCGGCAGGGGCGGCACCAATGCGCTGTTCATCAGCCCACCTGACGCGATCTCGCTACATTTCGGCGAAGACTCGCTCGCCGCCTTCCAGCGGGAGGCCGAGGCCAAGCGCGTCAACTTTGCGATCCACAAATCGGACGCGATGGCCCTCGACCTTGACGAGCCCGAAGATCTCGAGCGCGCCCGGGGCCGCGCGGATTGAGGCGCTTGGAGCTTCTCGCAGTCGAAGGCCTACCGGAGGTCACGGCCGGCGACGATCTGGCGGAGCTCATCGGCTCGCGGATCGGTCTCGAATCCGGCGACATCGTTGTGGTGGCGCAGAAGGTGGTCTCGAAAGCCGAGGGCTGCACGCGCGACCTCGCCACGGTCACCGCCGGCGCCGAGGCCATCCGGCTCGCCCGGCACCTGGTGGCCGAGCCCGACCCGCGCTTCGTCCAGGTGGTCCTCGACGAGAGCGTGCGGATCCTGCGAACCGAGCGCGTCCTGATCACGCAAACGCGTCACGGGTACGTGTGCGCGAACAGTGGAGTCGATCAATCGAACATTCCTGGTTCCGAGATCGTGACTCTTCTCCCTCTTGATCCTGACGCGAGCGCTGCACAGATCCGGGACCGGTTGCGCGAAACGACGGGCGCGACGGCCGCGGTTATCGTGTCCGACACTTTTGGCCGCCCATGGCGGCTTGGAATCGTGAATGTGGCCCTTGGCGTCGCCGGCATGCCGGCCCTGATCGATATGCGCGGGGAAAAGGACGATGCGGGCAGAGAGCTGCACGCGACAGTGCTGGCGGTTGCCGATGAGGTGGCCGCAGCGGCCGGACTGGTGATGGGGAAGACGCGCCGGGCGCCCGTTGTCGTCGTCCGCGGATTGGAGCTGGACGGAAGCGGCAGCGGGCAAGAGCTCATCCGGCAGGCATCTGAGGACCTGTTCCGATGAAGGTTGCTGTGCTCGCCGGCGGCACGGGCGGGGCCATGCTGGCATCCGGCTTCCAATCAATGTTGCCTGCGGGCGACCTGACGGTCATTGCCAACACAGCCGACGACGACGAGTTCTGGGGTCTTCTCGTCAGCCCAGACCTGGACGCGGTCATCTACCGGCTTGCCGGCGTCTTCAATGAGAAGGCTGGTTATGGCATAAGGGGCGACACTTTCCACACGCTCGAGGCGCTCGCGCGGCTCGGGGAAGCTCCGTGGTTTCGAATCGGCGACAGGGACTTTGCGACGCACCTGGTCCGAACGGAGTTGCTGCGGCAGGGCCGCCGCCCGACCGAGACCGCACTCGAGCTGTGCCGCCGGTTTGGAATTGAAACCGCAGTTCTACCGATGACAGACGACAGGGTTCGGACGCGATTCGATACCGATCGAGGGGTGCTCTCTTTTCAGGAGTATTTCGTGCGCGAACGGCTGGGGCCGGCGTTGCGCCAGATCGATTTCGAGGGGATCGACTCCGCCAGGACCACGCCCGAGGTGCTGGCCGCGCTGACCCAGGCCGACATCGTGGTGATCGGCCCATCCAACCCGCTCATTTCAATCGCCCCGATCCTGCGCGTGCTCGGTCCGCACGTGCCGCGTGATCGAACGGTGGCCATCTCCCCGATCGTTGGCGGTGTCGCGCTGAAGGGCCCGACCGTCGCGATGATGCGAGCGATGGGGTTTGAAGCGTCACCTGTCGCCGTGGCGAGGATGTACGCGGGCGCTGCAAACGCCTTTGTCGTCGACACCCAAGACGCTGCATTGGCACCCGAGGTCGAGGCCCTGGGTTGTCGCGCGATCGTCAACGACACAGTCATGACTGACGGCGGAGAGAGATTGGCGGGGGCCATACTCGCCGCATCGCCGGCGCGCAAGCGGCGTTGAGAATTTGCCTTACTGATCGCTCAGCGCGCCTGAGCGTCGCCCCAGACGTTAGGTGCCGCGCGAGTTGGCCACTGTCACGACGACTCCGATGAGCACCGTCACGAGGCCGACGACGAGCAAGGCGTATTGGGCGATCGCGATCACTGCGCTGGGTTTCTTGGGACCTTCGTCAGGCTCCTCGCCCGCGGCCTCGCCTGAGGCCAGGGACCAGGCCCCCGTCTGCACGTCCTTCGAGCCTTTCTTCTTGGCTGTCGGCTCGGGCTCAGCCGAAGCCTTGCTCTCACCGACCACCGACCAGGAGGCGCCCGCGCCTGCCGAGCTTGAGACGGGTTCGGCACGAGCTCGTTCGGGCTCCACCGGCGCTGGAGGCGAGGGCGTCCACTCGGGCTGAGCTGCGGGCGCGGGGTAGGAAGGCGGCTCGTAGGCGGGCGGTGCCGGCGCCGGCTCGTAAGCGGGCGGGGGCGGAGGAGCGGCCGGCTCATACGCGGGCGGGGCCGGCGGTGGCTCGTAGGCGGGCGCCGGAGGAGAGTAGGCGGGCGTATCGACTGGGGTCGAGACGGGCCCGGAGTCCCAGGCCGACCTCGATGGAGCTTTTGCGGGAGGTGGCGCCACCGGAGGGCTGGCGTAGGCCGTCGCTTCATAGGTCATCACGGGCGCGGCGGCCGCGGTCTCGTCGAACGCGTGGCCCTTGTCTGCTTTCTCGGCACGTCTGCTTGGAGCGAGGGTTCGCTGGCGTGCCGCGCGCACCTTGTGCTCGATCTGAGACCGGCGGGCCGAGTACATGGAGCGCTTCTCGACCGACTTATGGCGCATCACGAAAACGACAGCCACGATTCCGATTACAGCCACCGCCGGTCCGATCAGTAGGAGCATTGGGGCCGATTATCGGCGATCTATACGCATAGGTGCTGCGACAAAGGCGATAGCGCCTCTGTGTGACAATCGCACCGATGGCGCTCTACGACCGAATTCAATCCGATCTTGTGGAAGCTCGTCGCGGTCGCGATGAGCTCGCCTTGAGCACCCTGTCGCTTCTGAAGAGCGAATTGGTGAAAGCGAGCAAGGAGACTGGCGCTGGAGCGCTGGACGACGAGCTGGTTCAGCGCGTTGCCCGCAGAGAGGTGAAAAAACGAGAGGAGGCCATCGAGGTCTACAGAAAGGCGGGACGCGAAGAGTCGGCCACCCGCGAAGAGGCGGAGATGGGGGTTTTGCACGGTTACCTGCCGGCGGCGATGAGCAGCGACGATGTAGAGGCTGAGGTCCAGGCCGTGATCGACGAGCTGAAGCCAGAAGGACCGAAGGCCTTCGGTGCTGTGATGAAGGCTGCCACCGCGCGGCTGGCCGGGCGGGCCGAAGGCACCCAGGTCGCGGCCGCGGCGCGCAAGTTGCTTGGCTCCTAGGCCCAAGCGCAAAAAGGCTCCGCCGCTACCGAGGCTGCCGCCAGGCGCGCGCCTGCGGGCGAAGCTGACAGTCGAACGGCTGAAGGAGGCATACCCGGCGGTTACGGAGCTGGCCCACCAGGATCCCTTTCAGCTTTTAATCGCCACGATCCTGTCTGCGCAGACCACTGATCGCGCCGTGAACCTGGTCACTCCGGAGCTGTTCAGGCGCTTCCCGACTGCCGGGGATCTCGCCGCCGCGGATCCTGCGGTGGTGGAGGTGCTGATCAAGCCAACAGGCTTCTTTCGCGCCAAGACGCGTTCGATCATCGCCGCGAGCCGCAAGATGGTCGAGCTGTTCGACGGCTCGGTGCCGGGCAACATCGACGACCTGGTCAAGTTGCCGGGGATCGGGCGTAAGACGGCGAACGTGATCCTCGGCGTCGGTTTCGACGTGCCGGGATTCGCCGTGGACACCCATGTCAGGCGCCTCACCAACCTGCTCAAGCTCACCTCGTCGAAGGACCCGGTGAAGATCGAGAGGCAGGTGTGCTCGATCGTGCCGAAAGAGGAGTGGACCGGCCTGTCGCTGCGCCTGATCCTGCATGGGCGGCGGATCTGCATTGCGCGTCGGCCGCGGTGCGAGGAGTGCATCCTGAACGACTTCTGTCCGTCGTCGCGGACGCGGTCGAGACCCACTCGGACCCGCAAGACGGGGTAGCTGCCGGGGCGGCGGGCGGGGATACGACCAAAAGGGCACGAATCGTCGAGTCCTGAGCAGATGGCTCGACCAAAGGGCGGGGATTACGACCAAAAGGGCACGAATCGTCGAGTCCTGAGCAGATGGCACGACCAAAAGGGCACGAATGGTCGCATTTCAGGAATTGCACCCCCGAGCGGGGCCCACCCTCCTCCCCCGGGCTGGTCCCACCCCCACCAGCACGCCGCTGCCTACTCTTCCAGCTCAGGTCTCTGCACGCAATCCAGCCTGTTAACAATCGAACATTTGTTCTACCATGGCCCCATGGAGGCGCCTGAGGCTCGGCTCACCGAGGTCGAGTATCTCGAGGTTCAGTGCAAGTCGGCCCTCAACCCCGTCAAGGGTATGGGCTTCAACTGGTCGCTGAATCCCTACACCGGCTGCGAGCACCGGTGCGCCTTCTGCTACGTCCGCGCCTTCGAGCTCCGCGCCGACCGCCCCTCCGACGACCGTTACGGCCGCACCGTGCGTATCAAGGTCAACGTGGCAGGAGTCCTTCGTGGCGAGCTGTCGCGCAGATCATGGAAGAAGGAGACGATCGTCATCGGCGCGGCCACTGATCCCTACCAACCGGCCGAAGGTCGCTACAAGCTCACCCGGCGGTGCCTCGAGGTGTTGCGTGACTTCTCAAACCCGGGCGCCATCATCACCCGCGGTCCGATGATCGCTCGTGACATCGACGTTCTCAGCGAGCTGGCACGGCGCGCCGACCTGCACATCACCTTCAGCATCCCCACCGTTGACGACGACGTCTGGCGGCGGACCGAGCCCGGGACCGCACACCCTCGCCAAAGGCTGCGCGCGATCGAAAAGCTGGTGGCGGCCGGCATCGATGTGGGGGTCGGCATGGCGCCGATCCTGCCAGGCCTGTCCGACCGACCTGATCGCCTCGAGGCGGTGATCAAAGCCGCACGCGCCGCGGGCGCCACCGGTCTGTGGGCTGGAATGCTGCATCTCAAAGACGGGACCCGCGAGCACTTCATGTCGGTGTTGGCCCGGCATTGGCCCGAGCTCGTGCCGCGCTACGAGCAGGCGTACCGGGCCCGCGCCTACCTGCCAGCGGCCTACGGCGAGCAAACGATGAAGACTGTAGGGCGGCTCCGGGCTGTGCACGGAGTGTCGGATCGCCGCCGCGTCATTCTCAAGCCGCCTCCCGAACCCGAGCAGCTCTCTCTGCTGAATTAGCATTCGCACATGCGAAGTCCGCTCGAGGCTCTGACAGGGAAGGTTGGAGGTTTCACCACCACCGAGGTGGCCCGCCGTACCGTGCCCTGTTACAAGCACGTTATCGAGAAAGATGGGGAGCGCCTTGCGTTGTGCGTGCTCGTCGACCACGGGAAGCTGTATCGCTTTCCGTTCGAGGACACCAAACCGATGAAGGGTCTCGAGATCAAGGCCCGTTTCCTGCGCGGGGAGATGGAGCACCTGCGGTTGCGTGAGTTCCAACCCGGACTCTGTCGCTATGTCGAAAGAGCCGACCAAGCCGGCTGAGTCGCTGGTCCAGGAGCTGCTGGCGGAGAGGCGTGACCTCAAGGTGGCGCTGGAGCGCCTGCGTTTGGAGCTCGCGGACGTGCGGAGCACGAGCGGGGGGCCCGATCCGCGCCTGCGCGATATGACCGCCGAGGTGGAGCGCTTGCGATATCAGCTCGCGCACTCCAGGGCGGAGGCAGGATTGCTGCGTGACGAGCGCGATGAGCTGCGCCTTGGGGTACAGAAGGCGCTCGAGCAGATAGTGAAGAGGTAGCTTCTTTGCCCCTAACCTATAAAAAAAGGGCCCCCGTCGCGGGGGCCCTTTGGCTAATCAGCTGACTGTTACTTCGCCCAGCCCTCGACCATTGGCACGTACTTGGATGCGAGGCCCTGGAGGCCAGGAAATGCGAAGCGCCTGCCACCCGCCTGCAGCGCGAGGATGAGCCCGATGATCCAGACGATCAACCAGGCGATCCACCACAGCAGGGGTAGGAAGAGCAGGAATACGGTGACCGTTCCAATAATCCAGAGCAGGATGTAAACGATCAGAAACGCACCGTGGATAACGGTCGCGTTCGCGGCGTTGTACTTGACATCCGGGTCGTCCTTGCCGACGAAAAGAAAGATCAGGCTCCCGATGGGCGGAAACAAAGCCCAGGCAAGGATGGTGTACAGGTTCTTGTTGCTGCCGACAGCGCTGGGCGTGCCTCCCATGGGCGCCGGCTGTCCTGGCGGCGGCGGCGGCATCTGCGACATAGGTGTCCTCCTCGAAATACTGGCGTGGTTCGCGCCAGATTATGGGTCGAATGCCGCCAAAACACCAGAGGTTTGGCACGCTTATCCATGAGCGGCGTAAGCATTTAACCCACTCTGCTAGGCTCCGAGCGAAATGGCCGAGTCCGGTCGGACCCCCGAAACACCGCCCGATCCGCAGGCCACGCCAATCCCCGA
>DATCPU010000380.1:0-12358 GCA_036569925.1 Candidatus Dormiibacterota bacterium | reverse complement strand
TCGTCTCGTGGCCGGTGCCGATGTTGTAGACGCCACTCGAAAAAGGAGCCTCGTGCAGCACCAGGTCGATCGCCCGGCAGTGGTCCTCGACGTAGATATAGTCCCGCACCGCCTTGCCTTCGCCGTACAGCGGCAGCCGGAGGTCGTCGATCGCGTTGGTGACGAGCACCGGGATCAGCTTCTCGGGGTACTGGTATGGCCCGTAAGTGTTGGACCCGCGGGTGACCAGAAGCGGCAGGCCAAAGCTGGCCGCATAGGCGTGCGCGATGTGCTCGCCGCCCGCCTTGGATGCCGAGTAAGGGCTGCGCGGCCGGAACGGGTCATCCTCTTTGGAGCGCCCTTCCATGACCTCGCCGTACACCTCGTCTGTGCTCACCAACAGGAACACCTCGTGGCGGAACTCGCGTGCCGCCTCACACAGCACCGCCGTTCCGCGGACATCGGTCTCGATGAACGCGAACGTGTCCATCAAGGAGCGGTCGACATGTGTCTCAGCCGCAAAGTTGACGATTCCGTCGACCTCTTTCGCGAGGCTGCGTACGACCTTGGCGTCGCAGATGTCGCCCTCTACGAACCGGTAACCTGGCTGCCCTTCGAACTCGGCAAGGTTGGCCACGTTCCCGGCGTAAGTGAGCTTGTCCAGGACCGTGATCTCGACATCGGGGCGGGTCGCGCGCAGAAGTCGCACGAAGTTGGACCCGATGAATCCGGCAGCCCCCGCAACCAGGAGTCGCCGCGGCGAGCGGACGCTCATTTGATGGCGGGGCCTTCGGTCCAGTCGTAACCGATCGAGGGGTCGTCGTGTGGAATCCGGCCCTCGTCCGTGGGGTCGTAGACGCTAGAGGTGATATACAGCATGTGGCTCAGCTCGAGCGCACGGCAGCCGTGCGCTACGCCGGGAGGGATCTTGAGACAGGTTGGGTTGAGATCTCCCATCAGCAGCTCCATGAGCTGGCCATTCGTCGGTGATCCCTCACGCGTGTCGTACAGCGCGACCTTAAGTGAGCCGATGACATACCACCAATCGGTTTGCTTCTGATGTATGTGCCAGGCCTTGGTAGAGCCGGGGTACATCAACGAGTGGCTCCACTGACCGAATTGGTCGAAGAAACCATCCGACTCGCGAATCACCTCGCGAAAGAACCCGCGCTCATCCGCGTGGGTGACGAGCTGCTTGACCACAACGCCTTCGATCACCGCTCCCAAATCATCTCTCCCGGTTCACCCCGTTGGCGCGGACGAAGTCCTGGACCTGGTAGTACGCCTGCATCGATTCACCGGCATCTCCCCAGAAGCCGTCGACCACGTCGTATTCGATCAGGCCGTGGTCGAGGTACCAGTTGTTCACGTCCGTGATCTCGAGCTCGCCGCGGCCGGACGGTTTCAGCTCGGACAGCACGCGCCATACGGTCTCGTCATAGAAGTAGACGCCGGTCACCGCGAACTCGCTTGGAGGGTCATCCGGCTTTTCGACTATGTGCTGGATACGGCGCGCGCCATTCAGGTGAGCAACGCCGAGGTGTCGCAGGTGCTCCTTGTCTGCCTCGTGGGTAAGGACGACGCGAGCCCCTTTTGGTTGCTTGGTGAAGGCTTCGACGCAGGCGCGAAGCGACCACTCGAAGATGTTGTCGCCGAGCATGACCATCACGCGGTCGCGATCGACGAATCTTTCGGCGAGGCCCAGGGCCTCCGCAATCCCACCGGGTTTTTCCTGGTACGCGTAGAACAGCCGGTCGATGCCGAACTCGTTGCCGTTGCCAAGCAGCCGCAGGAACTCCCCCGCGTGGGTGCCGCCAGTCACCAGCATCATCTCGGAGACGCCCGCCCGGACCATGGCTTCGATCGCATAGCTGATCATCGGCCTGTCGTAGAGAGGGAGCAGATGCTTGTTGGTGATCAGCGTGAGGGGATGTAATCGGCTGCCCGTTCCGCCCGCGAGGATGACGCCCTTCACTGCGTTGGGGATTCTACTGGTGGCGCTCCGTCTTGATTGAGGGGGATTCCCCCCTTGAGGCGAGGAGGACGATGCCCCTGATAGCAACCCTATGCTTGGCGCGATGGTTGGACCGCAGGGCGGATCGACGCCGCCCACTCCCCTGGCGCGCTTCTCGGCCGACGGCTTCTGGTGGTGGGACGGGGCCGAGTGGAAGCCGGCGCTGTCGCAGGACGGCCTCTGGCGGTGGACTGGCACCGGTTGGGTGCCGGCGAAACCTGCCGGCGCGGGTGGTGGCGGCACCCCGGCGGTCGGGGTGACGATCGGGCTGGTGGCTGGATTCCTGGGTGTCCTGGTGGTGGTCGCACTGGTGGTCGGCGCGATCCTTTACGCCGAGGGCGACCAGATCTCGACCGTCTTTTCGAATGTCGTCGGCACGCTTGCCTCTCGTTAGGGGCCAAGTAGGAGCGCACCAAACAGAAGTAACCCACAAGTTGTTGTGGCAGACTGGCCGGGACACCCAGATGCCCCGACCCGAGAATTGGCAGCGAACCATCCTCCACGTTGACCTCGACGCCTTCTATACCTCGGTCCACCAGCGTGACGACGTCAAGCTCCGTGGGATCCCTGTGGCGGTGGCAGGCCGCTCACGCCGGGCCGTCGTGATGGGCGCCTCGTACGAGGCTCGCGCCTTTGGGGTCCGCTCGGCCATGCCCCTCCACCAGGCGCTTCAGCTGTGCCCCCAGCTCATGGTGGTCAACCCCGATGGCGCTCGCTACCGCGAGGCAAGCCGGCTGATCCACCAGATTTTCCGGCGGTTCACCTCGCCAGAGCTCGTCGAGGGGGTGGCCCTCGATGAGGCGTATCTCGACGTGACGGCGAGAACCCGCCACGGCACCTCAACCCCTGACGAGGTCGCGCGCAGGATCAAGTTCCAGATCCACACGGAGGTCGGCCTTACTGCATCGGTTGGCGCCGCGACCTCAAAGCTGGTGGCCAAGGTGGCGAGCGGCACCAGGAAACCGGACGGCCTGGTCCTCGTGCCGCCTGGCACGGAGGCAGACTTCCTGGCCCCCCTTTCCATCGGCGCAATTCCCGGGCTGGGCCCCAAAACGGAGGAGAGGCTGCATCAGATGGGCGTCCGGACGGTCGGCGAGCTCGCCGCCTTCGAGACCCAGCGCCTGGTTCAGTCCTTGGGAGTCGGCGGCGCTGTCCTGCAAAGGCTTGCGCAAGGCCGGGACCGGGCGCCCGTTGACGGCAGCAAGCCGGCGAAGACCATCTCGGCCGAGATCACGTTCGAACGCGACGTCAGCGATCGCGCCGAGCTCGACAGGGCGCTTCGCGAGCTCACGGATCGCGTGGTCGAGCGGCTGGTCGCCGACGGTGTGCGCGCCCGAACGATCTACGTGAAGCTCAAGCTTCCGGACTTCCGCCTGGTGAGCCGCCAGGTGAGCCGGACGAGCCCGACCGACGACGTCGAGACGATCTTTCGCGCCGCGCGGTCGGCGTTGGAGAAGTCGCACGTTGAATCGCGGGCGGTTCGCCTGATCGGGGTTGGGCTGTCGGGCCTCGAGCACCCGCAGCCCGACCTGCAGATGGCCCTGTTCGATTAGCCGCCGTCCGGTCGACCACCGGGCGCGGGAGTACCGCCAGGATCTCGCCGACCGTCGTCCAGCCAAAGGTCTCGCGGGCCCGAACAGCGAGAGCGCGAAAAACCATGGCGGTGGCGCGCGCATCGTCGAGGGCCGCGTGGGCGGGGGTGACATCTAGAGCCAGCTCCTCGACCAGCCTGGCAAGCCCGGGCGTCTGTCCTTTGGGCAGGTCCAGCACGAGCCGGGCGAGCGCCGACGTGTCGATGATCGGGTGGGTCAGCGGGCTTTCCAGGCCGCGACCGACCAGCCAGCTGTCGAAGGCGTCATGGCTGTGCTCGATGAGAACAGCGCCCTGTGCGAATCGAAGGAAGGCCCGCCGCGCGTCGCGAAACTCGGGCGCGCCGATCAGCATCGATCTGTCTATGTGGTGGCGCTTCTTGGCGTAGGGGTTGATCGGTGCGCGGCAGTCGACAAGAGTGTCGAAAAAGGAGAGAGGTCCGGATAGCTTGAATCGCTCGGCTCCGAGCTCGAGGACCAGGAATGGTGCGTTGCCCGTCGTCTCGACGTCGATAGCCACGAACTGGGCCTCGTCCAGCATGGTCTGCGGGCCGAACTCGGGGGCATCGACTGCGATCTCCTCCCACTGCACCGCCTCCGTTGCCCCGCGAGGCTTCAAGAAGACAGGTTTCACGACTGTCGCCTCATGGCGGATCGCACGAAATCCAATTCCTCGCGGGTCATTGCCCTGATCAGGATGATCGCCGCACCATAGACAGCCATCCCAAGCAGTACGACAGGGACGACCGAGTAGCCGTGCACGTCGCGGAAGGGAAATAGAGCGATCCCCATTACGGCGCCGGCAACGATAGGGCGCCACGCCGAGAAGAGGCGGAGGTTACCAACGTATTTACCAGTCATCCACCAGCCTATGACGACCAGGACGATCTCCGTCGCGACTGTCGTCCAGGCCGCTGCGATGTAGCCGAACGGGGGGATGAGAAGAAGGTTCGAGACGAGGTTGACGATCATGCTGGCGCCGGCAGCTTTCGCGTATGAGGCCTGGCGGTCAACAACTGTCAGCGCTCCGATGAATGCGTTATTGACAAAAGCAAACGCATAAGCGAGCGCCAGAATCCGCAGCGCAGGAATCGACTCCGGGTAGAAGTTGGGCAGCAGGCCGGCTAGCGGTCCGGCGAGGATCACCACCCCAAGTGATAGAGGCCAGCCCAACATGAGCAACGCTTTGAAGAACATCGCAACGGCCGACTTCATGCGGTCTGGCGAGGCGCGCTGATACACCGCCAATGCCGGCAGGACGACCCCCAACATGGTGATCGGCACGAACAACACGGCCTCGAACGGCTTGTATGCCAGCGAGTACCACCCGACCTCAGTGCTTCCCCTGAAGAACTGGAGTATCGGCACGTCCAACTTCCAATAGAGAGTCGTCAGGA
Organism: Candidatus Dormiibacterota bacterium; assembly: GCA_036569925.1. GTDB lineage: Bacteria > Chloroflexota > Dormibacteria > Dormibacterales > Dormibacteraceae > Palsa-872. The sequence goes on along the minus strand of DATCPU010000380.1, from coordinate 7,379 downwards.
CGAAGGTGACCGCGAACGGAAGGCCCATCCAGAACCACTGCGTGAGCAGCGCTGTTTCGAAGCGCCAGCGAAACCGCGCGATTTTCAAGACGAGCAACAGCACTGCAAAGAACGCACAGTCGAATGCGTACATGGCAACGTAAGCCCACAGGAAATACACGACTCCTTGATGGGTGAACACCCCGAACAATGTCAGCCCGAGCAGCAGCAGGCTCTCGAGAACTATCGCGATGGCTTCGTAGCCGAGGCGCTGCAGCACGTAGAGCGTGTAGCGCAGCAGGTTGGAATACGACGTCAACACCATCAGGACATAGCCGGGGATCAGAAGGCTGCTCAGGCCGAGGAAATAGAGGGCGATGGCCAGCACTGGCAACGAGACAATCGCGAGGAGCAGGCGGGCACTCATCAGGTTCTGGAGATAGCGCTCGATGTCGGAGGGATGGCGCGCACCTTCGCGTTGATACAACACGTTGAACCCGAGGTCGAGGAATACCGGCGCCACCAGCGCGGTGACCGTCACGACTGTGTTGAAGACGCCGAAGCGCGAGGCTTGCAGGCTTGCAGCAGTGGCGAACACCGTCACCAGGGCGATCAATCGCGAGATGACCCGCGCGCCGAGGATCAGGGCTGTGTTGCGGAGCGCCCGTGAACCAAGGCCGGCAGTGGTGGCTTGAGGGACCGGTGGTGGGGCGTCGTTCTCTGACAACTGGCTGCATGGTACCGCTAGAGTTCGGGGTCACATGACGGATCGGATGAGGATCTTGAGCGGCATGCGGCCGACCGGGCGGTTCCACCTGGGCAACTACCTTGGCGCCGCTCAGAAGTGGGTCGACCTCCAGAACGAGTACGACTGTTATTACTTTGTGGCCGATTACCACGCCCTGACCACCGAGCCCGACGGCCACACGGTGGAGAACAAGGTCTACGACCTCGCCGCAGACCTGATCGCGGTTGGCCTGGATCCGAAACGCAGCGTCATCTACCAGCAATCAAAAGTGCCGGAGGTCGCAGAGCTGACGCTATTGCTGACGATGGTCACGCCGCTCAGCTGGGTTCTGCGGACTCCGACCTTCAAGGAGATGGCGAAGAAGCATCCTGACAACGTGAACCTGGGGCTGCTCTCGTACCCGGTGCTCCAGGGCGCTGACATTGTGATCGTCAAGGGCGAGGGCGTCCCCGTGGGCAAAGACCAGCTCCCCCACCTCGAGCTGATCCGCGAGGTCGTGCGGAAATTCAACCGCACGTATCAGCCGGTGTTTCCTGAGCCGCGGGCGCTGCTGACCGAGTCTCCCCTGATTCGCGGCACCGATGGCAAGCAGAGGATGTCGAAGACGGTGGGCAACATCGTCGGCGTCACGGACGACGCTGCAGTCATTCGTAAACAGGTGCAAAGCATGGTCACCGACGTCAAGCGCACGTACATGACGCAGCCCGGGCACCCACGCACCTGCAACGTATGCGCGTTCTACAAATTCTTCTTCGATGACTGGCAGCACTACTGGGACCTGTGCCGCAAAGCTCAGATCGGTTGCGGTGAGAAGAAAAAGATCCTCGCCGAGAAGATGATCGAGCGGTTTAAGCCGTTTCGTGAGGTGCGAGCCGAGCTGTCGCCAGAGATGGTCACCCGCACCCTGGACGAGGGCAGCGAAAAGGCCCGTCAGGTCGCACGGCAGACGATGGTCGAAGTCCGCCAAGCCGTGGGTTTGCCCCCACTACCGGTGAAGTAACCCGGCCCGCTAGAATTCGGATCGGATGGCAGATTCGCCGGCGCAGCCGCGATTTACCCGCCGAGCCTTCCTCGGCTGGTGGATGGCCAGTCTTATGACAGCAACCGTCGTCACCGGCCTGGCCCCGATCCTGGTCTTCCTGTGGCCGGCGCCACCAAAAGGCCAGAAAAAGACGTCTGTAACGGTATCGATCGGCAAGCCGCTGAGCCAGCTGGCTGACGGCGACGCGATCAAGTTCGACGCCCCGACCAGCCCGAACTCGGCGTTCATCATGGCCGACGGCGGCGGCGACAATGCTGCAGGCGAGCTGGCCTTCAGCGGCTTCGTCGTCAAGAACCAGGGCAAGGTGGAAGTGTTCGCGATCAACTGCTCGCACCTGGGCTGCTCGGTCGCCCTGAACGCTGACGCCAAGTCTTTCGACTGTCCGTGTCACGGCTCACGCTTCCACCTGGATGGCACGGTGCTTCATGGGCCCGCCGCTTTCCCTCTCTCACACCTCAAGTGGACGCAGGCGCCGGACCCGACGAACATCGCCATCGACGGGATCGTCCTGGGGTTTTAGAGACAAGCAGATGGCGATCCCCCACCCCCGCGAGATCCAGCTGGCGGTGGTGAATTGGCTCGACGAGCGCTATCCATTCACCAAAGCGGTTGACGAGGCCCTCTACCAGAGGGTGCCGAACTTTGCTAACGCGTTCTATTACTGCTTCGGGGGGATGGTCTTCATCCTCATCGTCCTGCAGCTCCTCACCGGAATCCTGCTGGCCCTCTATTACGTTCCGGATGCAGGTGTGATTGGGAATTCGCCCGCCTACAACAGCGTCAACTACATCCAGAGCAGCGTGTACCTGGGTTGGCTCATCCGCGGCATCCACTTCTGGGGCGCGAACATCCTGATCATCATGGTCTTGATCCACATGGCCAGGGTCTACTGGACAGGGTCCTACCGAGCGCCGCGCGAGCTGAACTGGATGGTCGGCATCATCATGCTGCTGGTCATCCTGGTGTTCTCGCTCAGCGGTTACCTGCTGCCCTGGGACACCAAGGCTTACTTCGCCACTGAGGTCACCATCAAGATCGCCGGCTCGGCGCCGCCCGCACAGCTGGGCGCTTTCATCCGCCAGATCCTCCAGGGCGGTGCAGTCGTTGGGCCGCCTACCCTGCAGCGCTTCTTCACAGTGCATGTGTTCCTGCTTCCGGCGCTGATCACGCTGTTGATGTACGTACACTTCCGCTTCATTCGCGCCCACGGCATCTCGGAGCCGATGTAGAGTGTCCAGCTCCGGAGGCTCAACCGAAATGCCTGGGCCAGCGCTTCGCGGTGGCCGAGGCACCCTGCGGGTTCATCCGGCTAGGCGCCCGATCTCTGCGTTGACGACTCCGCTACTCGCTTACAGGTCTATCGACATGCGCGCTCCGTTGCTCGCCGTCGCCTTGACCTCGGGCGCCGATCCGGCGACTTTCGGCCGATCCCCCGGAGCTGGACACTACTCATGAGCGACGAAATCTCTGAAAAGGAAGGGCCGGGCGCAGCCACCGCTGGGACGGTGATCCCGATCATCGAGGTCGACCATGGCGGCGGCCATGTCCTCGAGCCCGAGTGGAAACGGCTGCCCATTGGCCCCGACAACATCCTGTACCCCGTGCTGGTCGGGCTAGCCCTCTTCCCCATCCTCATGGGCGCCGCCGGCCACCACCTCGCGGACGACATGCCCGACGAGGATACGCACCCCTTCTTCCCCGACCACTTCTGGCCGTATCCGATCATCGCCGTGGTGATGCTCGTCACGGTGGGGCTGCTTGCGTTCTTCGTCCAGAAGAACCTTCAGCTCGAGGCGCCGGCGGATCCTCGAGCGGTCACCATTCCGCGACCTGACTGGTACTTCTTGTTCCTGTTCCAGTTCTTGAAGCTCGGCCCTGAGTTGATCATGTCGCTGGTCATCCCCCCGATAGTGGTCGGTGTTCTCCTGCTGTGGCCGTTCATCGATACCATCGGCGGCCCCAGGGTCGCCAAGAGGCTGGGTTGGAAGAGCTGGCCGGTCCCCGGACGCAATATCTACACGGGTACGGGCTGGGTGATATTTCTCGCGATCATTGCGCTGCTCACCCTGTGGGCCCTGGCTGGCCCGCAATTCTGCCTGCCGTGGTTCATCAACAACCCGGTCTGCGGGGCGTAGTCGCCTAGGCCTTCTCCGTCACCTTGTACTCCAGGTAGGCGCCCAGCAGCAGTCGCGTGTGCGCTTCCAGCGCCGGGACCACGCTCATAACCAGGCCAATCACCGGGTAGGCGAGGTACTGGATGTGCACCCCGATCCTCTTCCACAACGGCCAGCTCTTCGGCTTGGGCGGCAGTATCAGGTATTCGAAGTACATGAAGAAGATGACCATCGAGAGGGTGGTGGACAGCAGAACGCTCGAAGCGGACCACAACGTCTGGCCGACGTCGGTGAGTGAGAAGTCGGTGCTGACCCACAGCGGCACCGAGGCGCCGAACATCAGCAGCAACGGCAGGAACACCCAGTTGAGGTGATTCGCAAAAAGGTTGTAGAACCGGCGGAAGCGCAGCCAGCGTGAGATCTCAGTGTGTCTGAAAAGGCGGATCAAGACGTAAGGCACGTCAGTGACGCCCCAGGCCCACCGCTTGATCTGGTTGTACTGGCTCATGTGGGTGGATGCGTAGTCACGCGAGTTGGGCGAATCCCCGTAGATCGGCAGGTAGACGGACTTGACGTGAAAGCGCGCCCCAAACGCAAAGAAAGCCTTCCAGTAAAAGCGAGAGTCCTCTGGAATCACGTCCTTATCCCAGTAGCCGACTCGGTGGACGAACTCAAGACTGCATGTGTAGCTGCTGAAGGCGACCAGGCGGTGCGGCCTCGAGTGAAGGAACATCTGCCACTGGGACGTGATCGCCGACATCACCCGCACAGCCATCGGCACCTCCCAGATGTTGTTGTGAAACAAAGGCACCGGCTGCCAGATCGCATAGTCGCGCAGCGGCTCGCGGGCATGGTGAAAGCTGATCCACGCGAAGTATTGAGGGTGGACGCGATAGTCCGAATCAAGGTCCGTGATCAACACCTTGCTGAGGTCGACGCCTTGCTCCGTCAGTACCCGCACCATCCAGCGGCCGCCCCAGTTCATCGCCGCCGACTTCCCGACAACAATCCCGGGCTCGAGCGGATCCTTGATGTGATAGAACCCGCCCAGCCGGCCGGCGAACTTCTCTTTGAGCCGGGCCACGTTCTCCCAGCCTGGAAGGTCGGTCTCGCGCGTGATGATGCCGACCATCTTCAAGTTCGACGGATAGTTGGAGTCCGCGATCGCCTGCACCGTCCGTTCGAGCACGTGGTACGGCTCCGTGTAGGTCGGGATCACGCAGAGGTGGGTGTACTGGAGGGGGTCGTTCCGGCCCTGCGCCGCCTCCTCTATACAGAGGGCCAACCAATCTTTCTTCATGTCGAGGCGCATGTGGTGCATCGTGCTATAGATCCCGCCGACCACCGTCAGGGCCCGGAGCAACCAGTACACGTCATAAACGAGGACCACTCCCGCAACGATCAGCGCGCCCGTCGAATGGAAGATGATCGAGATCCAGGCGGGCGCGAGCAGGAGGATCCAGGTGGTCAGGCCCGGCGCCGCCTCGAACAGCCGATCGCCGAACTGTCGCAGCGCCAAACCGAACTGGGACGGCGGACCGGCGGCTTGAGCGGTCGACACCGCCCGATTATGCGGTGGGATCAGACGCGAGCGCTTCGCGGACAGCCGCCTCCTGGTCCAGTCCGGCTCCGGCTGTGAGCTCGGCTTCGAAAGCCTCATCGCCAAGCGCAGCCTTGACTGCGACGAGCGTCTTCTCGCGATCCTCGACGTAATCCGGGTCGAGCGCGCCGCCCGACTTCTCAAAGGCGGCCCCTGAGGCGCCCAGCAGACGAGCGGCCCGGGCCCAGTCTCCACGCTCGCGGGCCAGGTGCGAAAGGCCGAGAAGGCAATAACCCACCAGCCGCGGGCTCTTCAGGCGCGCGGCTATCTCGATGCTCTCGTGGAGGCGGCTGTTCGCCGTGCCCAGGTCTCCGGTGAGCCGCGCCACGTTGCCGAGATTGTGCAGCTCCAGGGCGACCCCTCGGTCATCACCGAGGGCTCGGTGGGCCTCCAGGCTTTCGTTGTAGAGGGGCAGCGCTTCGTCGTACCGACCCTGGCGCCGAACCGCTTCGACGACGTGGTGGAGCGCCGTCGCGATCCGCTGTTGATCGCCGGCCGCACGAGCCGCTTCAAGGCTGGCTTGCGAATGCTGCTGCATCACCAGCGCGTTGCCGTCCAGGAGAGAGACACGAGCCAACCCGATGAGGGCGTCAGCCTCGAGCTGCAGGTTTCGGTGCTCTCGCGCGATCGCCAGGCTTTCGGTGTGGAACCTCAGGCAGGGCTCGCGGTCGCCCGCGATGAACGCCAAGGTTCCGGCTCCGTACAGCGCCTTCGCCCTGGCTTCGCTTCGCTCGCCCCACTCGGAAGCTTCGAGCAGACGGCCGAGCCAGTCCCTTCCCTCCTGGACCTTGCCCCGCGCCATCCAGTAAGGCCACAGGGCGCCGGCCAGCCTCAAACCCTGGTCCTGATCGTGCTCCAGCGCCCATCCGAGCGCGGTTTCGACACTGTCGGTCTCCCCGTCAAGGCGGTCGAACCAGGAATCCGGAGATGGCCCCCTGAGAGTCGCCTCGGCGGCTACGATTTCGGCACTCAGCGCCTCATCCACAGACAACACTGTGGCGGAATAGCGCCTGGGATGCAGCGCTTGTAATTGATATGGAAAACCTCAAACACCTCGACGGACCGACTTTCGAGGCTGACGTCCTTTCGGCGGAGCTGCCGGTCGTAGTGGACTTCTACGCCGACTGGTGTCCTCCCTGCCGGATGATGACCCCGGCGCTCGAGCGCCTGGCGACAGAATTCGAAGGCAAGCTCACGATCGGCAAGATCGATGTGGACGTAAACCAGGACATCGCCATCAAGTACGGAGTGATGGCAATGCCGACGCTGGCCCTGTTCAAGGGCGGAAAGATGGTCGACCGTATGGTCGGCTATCCAGGCAGCGCCAACCCGATCCGGGAGTGGATCGGAAAGCACGTCCCGAACGTCCCAGCTGACGTCAAAACAAACGCCTAAACCCAAGAATTAGCGTTACGGCCGGGGATTTCCCGGCCACAGTTTTAGTGGCCCCAGCGCCTTACGGTGGAATGGCGCCGAATGCGAATCCGTCCGGCATGAGCGCGACGATGTTGCCTTCGGCGGTGACGACCAGCTGCCAGCCCTCTTCGTGCACCATCCGGTGATGCCGGCGGCACAAAAGAATCATGTTGTTCATGACGTGCTTGCCGCCATCGGCCCAATGCTTGAGGTGATGGACATCGGTCCAATCGGCGGGCCGGTCGCAACCTGGGAAGCGGCAGCCCTTGTCCCTGAACACCAGGGCTTTGCGCTGTGAGCCGCTGATCGAGCGGCTGGTCTGACCGGCTCGCGGCTGGTTCGATTCAGAGTCAAGAAATATTGGTGTGACCGCGGCATCGCAAGCCAACCGACGCGCGGTCTCGGCCGGGATTGGCTGCGCCCACTCGAGGTCGGCGGCCGGCGAACCCGGCTGGTTGGCCAACGTCGCCATGGAAACGG
>DATCPU010000379.1:0-11071 GCA_036569925.1 Candidatus Dormiibacterota bacterium | reverse complement strand
ATGTTGGACACCTCCACCGACCTCGACGGCCTGAAGGCGCTGGGGACGATGGGCGGGTCGGGCGGGATCATCGTGATGGACGACTCACACTGCGTCGTCAAGGCGGCGGCGCGGCTGCTTCGCTTCTACGCCCACGAGTCGTGCGGCAAGTGCACGCCCTGCCGGGTCGGCACCAACTGGTCGGTGCGCACCTTTGACCGCATCCTGGCCAACGAAGGCTCGGAGATCGAGCTCGCCCTCCTGGATCGTGTCCAGCAGGGCCTGCAGGGCGGACGCTGCCTGTGCGGTCTTGGCGACGCGGCCGGCTGGGTCATCCAGTCGACGATGGGCCATTTCCGCAACGAGTACGAGGAGCACTGCCTTCACCACATGTGCTCGGTCGAGGGCGCGCTGATCCATGCCTGACGTGAAGATGGTCAACGTCACGATCGACGGCCGCGCCCTTACCGTGCCCGACGGCACCCTGGTCGTCGAGGCGGCGAAGCTGTTGGGGATCGAGATCCCTGTGTTCTGCTACCACCACAAGCTGGAGCCGGTCGGCGCGTGCCGCATGTGCCTGGTGGAGATATCGCCCGGGCCGCCCGTCGCCCAGGCCGGCTGCATCCGGCCGGTGGCCGACGGGATGGTCGTGAAAACTCAAAGCGCGATGGCGGTGCAGGCGAGGGCGGACATCCTCGAGTTTGAGCTCGTCAACCACCCGCTCGACTGTCCGGTGTGCGACAAGGGCGGCGAGTGCCCGCTGCAGGACTTCACGTTCCGCCACGGCTATCCAACGAGCCGCATCGACGCGCCGCGCCTTCACTTCAAAAAGCCGATCCCGCTGTCGCCGAACATCGCTCTGGATCGCGAGCGATGCGTGCTGTGCTTTCGCTGCACGCGTTACTACGACGAGGTGGCGTGGGAGCAGGAGCTGACCGTCGCCGAGCGCGGCGTGCATTCGGTGATCGCCAGCCAGTTCGACCAGCCGCTCACGTCGGTCTTCAGCGGCAACATCATCGACCTGTGCCCCGTCGGCGCCCTCACCTCGCGCGTGTGGCGGTTCGAGTCGCGGCCGTGGGACATGCATCACTCACCAAGCGTCTGCTCGAAATGCGCCGTCGGGTGCAACGTCACCTTGTGGTCGCGCCGCGGCCAGCTGGTGCGCGTCACCTCGCGCGAGAACGACGATGTCGACGAGGGCTGGATCTGCGACCGCGGCCGCTTCGACTACACGGACGTCAACGATCCGGCTCGCTTGCGCGTCCCCACGGTTGGCGGCGCCAAGACCACCTGGGCGGTGGCCCTCAACACGCTGGCGGATGGGATCAAGGGCAAGGGCTCGAAGCTCGGCATCTCGCTGCCCCAGGACCTGACCAACGAAGAGGCCTTCCTTTTTCGCAAGCTGCTCGATGGGCCCCTGCGCGGGGCCAAGGTCAAGATGCACGGCCGCACGGCACTGCCCGCACCCAGCGGCGAGCAGCTGATGATCAAGGACATAGATGACGCGCGCGTCATTGTCATCGTGGCGTCGGACACCGAGAACGACGTCCCGATCGTCAACCTTCGCGTCAAGAAGGCGGTCTCGAAGCGCGGCGCCAGGCTGATCATCGTCCACCCTGATGCCGTCGACTTCGACCGGCACCGCCAGACGGTCCACATCCGCAACCAGCCGGGCGAGGCCGCTGCAGAGGTCGGCAAGCTGGCCGGCCACGAGACCCTCGTAGAGGCGATGCGCGAGCCGGGCGGCCTGGTCGCGATCTTGTACGGCGATGGGCGCGGGAGCGAGGACGCTGCGGGCCTCGTGGCCGCATGCACAGAGCTGGCGGGCAAGGTCGGCGGCAAGCTGATGCCCCTGTATCGGGGCACCAACGAGCGCGGCGCCCTCGAGCTAGGAGTGGCCGGCTGGGATTCGCTGGATGGGATCGAGGCCCTGCTCAGCTGGGGCCTGCCGCCCACCGCCGGCGTTCCCGCCAGCGTCAAATTCCACGCCGCATGGGATCACCTGCCCCGGCCCGAGCACCAGAACGCCGCAGTCGTGCTGCCGGCTACCAGCTTCGCCGAGCGCCAGGGCAGCTACACCAACCTCGAGGGACGCGTGCAGTTCTTGCGCCCGGCCGTCGACGCCGAGGCCCCGCTAAAGGAATCGTGGGACGTCCTTTGCGAGCTCGCGGCAAGTCTTGGCATCTCGCTCGAGTACATGGGAATCTCGCCGATTCAGCGCGACGCGGCCGCCGCGTTTCCCGCCCTGGCTGCGCTGGCGCAATCACCGAGCACGGAGCCGGAGGCGGTGCCAGTGCTCATGGGGCCTGCGCGGCCGTGATGGGCTTCTACAACGACCCGATCGGCCACTGGGTGGTGGTGACGGTTGCGATCGCGCTGCTGCTGTTCGTCGTGCTGACGGCCACCGCCTACACGGTGTGGTTCGAGCGCGTCGCGCTCGGCCGCATCCAGCGCCGACCGGGGCCGAACCGCGTCGGGCCCTTCGGCCTCATGCAGCTGGCCGCGGACGGCGTGAAGCTGGCTTTCAAGGAGAGCTTTGTCCCCGCCGAGACCGACAAAATCCTGTACGTCGCCGCCCCCACCATCGCGGTGGCGGCCGCCTTCCTGTCGTGGGCGGTGATCCCGATCGGCCTCTGGTACAACGTCCAGTACTGGATCGCCGACGTCAACATCGGCGTCCTCCTGATCTTCGCGTTCAGCTCGCTGAACGTCTACGCGATCCTGCTGGGCGGGTACTCGTCGAACAACAAATACTCGCTGCTCGGCGGCCTGCGGTCGGCGGCGCAGCTCATCAGCTACGAGATCGCCCTGGGCCTGTCGCTGGTGCCGACCTTCATGATCGTCGGCTCGCTGCGGCTTCGCGACATCGTCGACTTCACCGTGCATTGGGGGCCTTACACAGGACCCATTCCGCTCGTGCTGCTGACACCCGTCGGTTTCGTGATCTACCTGATGGCAGCGGTAGCGGAGACCAACCGGGCGCCGTTCGACCTGCCGGAGGCGGAGCAGGAGCTGATCGGCGGTTTCCTCACGGAGTACTCGGGCCTGAAGTTCGTGATGTATTACCTCGCCGAGTACGTGAACATGATCACCGTCTCGGCCCTGGCCGCATTGCTGTTCTTCGGCGGCTGGTACCTGTGGTTCGTCCCGCCGATATTCGCCTTCCTGCTGAAGGTGATCTTCTTCCTCTTCCTTTACATTTGGCTCCGCGGCACCTTGCCACGCCTTCGCTACGACATGCTCATGCGCCTGGGCTGGAAGGTGCTCATGCCGCTGGCCATCGCGAACATCATCGTCACCGGCATCGTCGTGGTGGCGGTTCAGGGGTAGGGATTTGACTGAAGAGAACGGGCACGACCACGACCCAACGCCGCTGAGGCTGCCGGGCGAAGGGGTGCCGCCCAAGCCCGCGGGGGACAAGCCCAGCGTGGCCGGGGATGTGGCGGCCCTTGCCGGAGGGCTGAAGACGACGCTCTCCGAGTTCTTCAAGCCGGTGGTCACCACGATGTATCCGGAGGAGAAGACGCCACGGTCGGAGCGGTACCGCGGGCGCCACTACCTGCGCCGGTACGACAACGGCCTCGAGCGCTGCATCGGCTGCGAGCTGTGCGCTGCCGCGTGCCCCGTGGGCTGCATCCTGGTCATCGCCGCAGAGAACACGGATGAGAAGCGCGTGTCGCCTGGCGAGCGCTACGCGAAGACATACGAGATCAACATGCTCCGCTGCATCTTCTGCGGTTACTGCGAAGAGGCGTGCCCGGTGCAGGCCATAGTGCTTGGGCCCGAGTACGAGCTGTCGGACACGAGCCGCGAGAAATTCATCTACACCAAGGAGAAGCTGCTGGAGCCGCTGCCGCCTGACGTCGAGGCACGGCTCAAGGCCAAAGGGACGGCCGTGCTAGGTGCAGCCCCACTCCCCAACCCTCCCCCCGGAGGGGGGAGGGAGAAAGCGCCCTAACTGTGGGGCTCATCGTCTTTTTGGTCGGCGCCACGCTCGCCGTGGCCGGTGGCGTCGGGGTCATCGCCTTCCACGAGCCGATCCGCTCCGTGCTCAGCCTCGTGGTGGTGATGGTGGCGCTGTCGATCCTGTTCCTCCTGCTCAGCGCGCAGTTCGTGTTCGTCGTCCAGATCATCGTGTACGCGGGAGCGGTGATGGTGCTGTTCCTGTTCGTGATCGCGCTGCTGGGGCCGGTCAAGGAGTCTAGCCACGGTCGCCTGCGATTTCAGCCGTGGCTGGCCGCGCTGTTCTCCACCGTCTTTCTGATCCTCATCTGGGTGATGCTGCAGGGCGTCCAGTACCGGCAGCCGGCGATCACGGACCTGAAGGTCTTCGGCACCGTGCAGTGGATCGCCGTCCAGCTGTTCACGACATACCTCTATCCCTTCGAGCTCACCTCCCTGTTGCTGCTGGTCGCCGCGATCGGCGCGATCTACCTGAGCAAACGGAACATCGAAGACCTGTGAACACGATGTCCATAGGCGGCTCGCAGCTGGATTCGTCCTGGTTCCTGCTGCTGGGCGCCGTCCTGTTCACGCTCGGCGCGATCGGCGTGCTCGTTAGGCGCAACCCGCTGGTGATCCTCATCTGCATCGAGCTGATGCTCAACGCGGTCAACCTCACGCTGATCACGTTCTCGCGTCAGCTGCAGAACCCCGAAGGTCAGCTCTTCGCGCTGATGGTGATGACGGTTGCCGCGGCCGAGGCGGTGGTCGGCCTGGCGATCCTGGTCGAGATCTTCCGCGTGCGCGATGCCGAGGACATCGACGACCTCAGCGAGCTTAAGGGATGAGCATCCAGGTGCTGGCGCTGCTGATCCTGTTGTTTCCTGCGGCCGGGGCGATCCTCCTCGCAGGGCGCGGCTGGCGGTTGCCGCGGGTCTACACCCGGATCCTCGGCCCAGGCGTCGTGTGGGCCTCGTTCATCGTCACCTTGAACCTGTTCCTGAACAAGGCATCGGGCGATTTCACGTACTTCACGTGGATCAAGAGCGGTTCGTTCGAGGTCCCCTTCAACCTGCTGGTCGACAACCTCTCGATCTTCATGTGCTTGGTCATCACCGGGGTCGGGGCTCTGATCATCACCTACGCAGTCGGCTATATGGCTGCCGAGAACGACGCCAGCTACGCCCGCTTCTTTACCTACATGGACGTGTTCATCTTCTCGATGCTGCTGCTCGTCTTGGCGGGCAACTTCGTGTTCCTCATCGTCGGCTGGGCGATGGTGGGTCTCAGCTCGTACTTCCTGATCGGCTTCTGGTACCAGCGTCGCTCAGCGGTGCTCGCGGCGCGCAAGGCGTTCGTGATGAACGTGATCGGCGACGTCGGCATGATCCTGGGCGCGTTTGTCATCTTCGTCACGTACAACCAGATCACCTACGCCGGTGTGTTCAGAGCGCTGCACGGCCCATGCGGCACTGGCGGCCTTCTCTGTTTGTCGGGACCCGGCAGCGATTCCGGGACGCTCGAACTCGCCGCCTTCCTGTTCCTGGTCGGCGCCGTCGCTAAGTCAGCGCAGCTTCCGTTGCACACATGGCTTCCAGACGCGATGGAAGGCCCAACTCCGGTCAGCGCCCTTATCCACGCAGCCACGATGGTCACAGCCGGGGTCTACCTGATCGGCCGCCTGCATCCGATCTACGACATTGCCGCATTTGCGCACGCAGCGGTCGCGATCATCGGCGCGGTCACCGCCCTCTTCGCCGCTTCGATCGCCATCGTCCAGACCGACATCAAGCGCGTCCTCGCCTACTCGACGATGAGCCAGATCGGCTACATGTTCCTTGCCGTCGGCATCGGCGCCTACTCCGCCGGCTTCTTCCACCTCATGTCCCACGCCTTCTTCAAGGCGCTGCTCTTCATGGCCGCCGGCAACGTGATCCACGCGATGCACGACGAGCAGGACATGCGCCGGTATGGCGGCCTCTTCCGCCAGCTTCCCCGCACGTCCTGGGCCTTCCTCATCGGCTGCCTGTCGCTCGTGGGAATCATCCCGTTCGTCGGCTTCTTCTCCAAGGAGCAGATCCTCGGCGCGGCTTTCTCCAAACCTGACGACACGCTGTCGCTGATCGTGTGGGGCGTCGGCTTCGTTACAGCCCTGATCACCGGCTTTTACACGGGACGCATGTGGTGGATGTCCTTCTGGGGCAAGCCATCGCCCGAGCGCCCCGTCGAGCACCCCCACGAGGCACCCTGGGTGATGCTCATCCCGGTCATTGTGCTGGCCGTGCTCGCGACCATCGGCGGGCTCATCCAGACCCGCGCCCTCGGGTTCGGCCCGCAAGCGGTATCGGACTTCCTCGCAAATGCGGTCGGCTCACAACCCTGGGAGGGCGGCATCGCCGACGTCGTGATCAGCCTGATCACCATGGTGCTGGCCGGCCTGCTCTTCCTGGCCGCCTACCGCTTCTACGTCCAACGCACGTGGAAGCCGTGGAGCAGTCGCATCCCGCGACTCCAGCGGCTGCTCGAGCGCAAGTACTACTTCGACGAGGCGTACAGCTTCGCGTTCGTGCGCCCCATGGACGCCGTGGCCGACGCCGGACTCACCCACATCGAGCAGCCATTGATCGATGGAGTGGTGGTGGGCGCGGGTCACGTGACCGAGGCCGGCGCAGGGAGCCTCAGCCTCACGCAGAGCGGCTACTTCCGTAACTACGTTCTGGTGTTCCTGGCCGGCGCCTGCGTCGCCGCGATCCTGATCCTCGTGAAGTCCAGCTCGTGACACTGACGATCCTGTGGCTGCTCCCGCTGATCGCCGGCGCGCTCGTCGCCTTCATGCCCGCGCGCGTGAGCAAGCTGATGAGCGCGATCAGCGCGATCGTCACTCTTGGCATCGCAGCCGGCGTCGCGCTGGTGTTCGACCCTTCCGCGCATCAGTACCAGTTCACCGAGGTCGTGCCCTGGGTGCCGCAGCTCTCGATCTTTTACCGCCTCGGCGTGGACGGCATCAGCATCTGGCTCGTCGTCCTCAACGCTTTCCTGACTGTGATCGCGGTGCTGGCGACGCCGGTCACCATGAGGAACGCGAACCGGTTCCTCGGCCTGATCCTGGCCATGAGCGCCGGCCTCGCGGGTGTCTTCCTCGCTGTCGACCTCGTCCTCTTCTATGTGTTCTGGGAGGCGATGCTGATCCCGGCTTACTTCCTGCTGTGGATCTTCGGCGAGGAGGAGGACCAGCCCGGCAGGGCCGCGATCAAGTTCGTCCTCTACACGCTGGCCGGCTCGCTGCTCATGCTGGTCGGCGTCATCGGCGAGTACGTGGCCACCGCCACCTCGACCGGGCAGCACACCTTCGACCTCGCGACCCTGGCCACCATCCCGCCGGCTCCCGCGATCCAGTTCGGGCTCTTCTTCGTCTTTGCGCTGGCGTTCGCGATCAAGACGCCGCTCTTTCCGTTCCACAGCTGGCTGCCCGATGCCTACCGGGTGGCGCCGACCCCGATGTTGATCACCTTCGCCGGCGTGATGGGCAAAGCCGGGGCTTACGGCTTCCTGCGGATCGCGATCCCGCTGTTCCCGCACCCCGTACTTTGGTGGGACTGGCGCTGGGTGATCCCCGTGCTCGCCGTCGCCGCGATCATCTGGGGCGCGCTGATGGCGCTCGCGCAGCGGGACATGAAAATGCTGGTCGCTTACTCCAGCGTGAGCCACATGGGATTCATCGTGCTGGGGATCTTCGCGTTCAATGTTCAGGGCCAGCAGGGTGCGGTGCTGCAGATGGTGAACCACGGGATCATCGTGCCCGCGCTCTTCCTGCTGGTGGCGTGGATCGCCGACCGGACCGGCACCCGCGACCGCTCGGCGCTGGCGGGCCTCGCGCCTCGCATGCCGGTCATGGCCGGAGTCTCGGTCGTCGTCGTCCTCGCCGCGCTTGGCCTGCCAGGCCTCAACAGCTTTGCCGGCGAGTTCATGACGCTGCTCGGCGCCTGGCAGCGCGCTCCGGTGCTCGCGATATTGGGGGCGATCGGGCTGGTGCTGGCGCCCGTGTATATGCTCCGGTTCTTCCAGGGCACCTTCCAGGGTGAGCCCATCGACAAGAGGCCGATGCACGACATCTACACCGGGCAGCTCGTCCTTCTATCGCCGCTGGTCCTCTTGATGTTCGTGCTGGGGATCTACCCCTACCTGCTCACCCAGCTCATGTCGGCACTTGGGCAGGCGGGCCTGGCGCGATGATCGCGCTGATTGGCGGCCCGATCACGCCCGACATCACCTATTCATGGAGCCAGGCGCTCGCCGACCTCAGCCAGATCGCGCCGATCATCGCTCTCGCCCTCTTCCTGCTGTTCGCCATCGTGGTGGATCTGGCGCTGCCCAAGAGCCGCCGCGGGGATGCAGTGGCCATGGTCGCCGCGCTCGGGTACTCGGTCTCGCTGGCGACGGCGGCCTATCGGTGGAACTTTGGGACCGGCGGGCCCGCTTACCGCGGCTACGCCACGGGCGACAGGTTCGCCCTGTTCTTCGAGATTCTGTTTGCCGTCCTCGGCATCCTCACCCTGGCGGTTTCCCACTCCTACCTGAAGCGCCGGCGCTTCGTGGCGGGCGAGTTCCACATCTTGATCGTCGCCGCGATCATCGGAATGATGGTCCTCGCGTCGGCGACCTCGCTGGTCACCGCCTTCCTGGGTCTCGAGCTGCTGTCGATCGCGCTGTACATCGTGTGCGGATACGCTCGCGGCGACACGCGTTCGCAGGAGGCGGCGGCGAAATACCTGCTGGTGGGCGGCTTCGCCAGCGCATTCGTGCTGTACGGCATGGCGCTGATCTATGGCGGGACGGGGACGACGCTGCTGCCGGACATCGCCAAAGCGCTGAATGGGTCGACCTCGAACAACACTCTGATCCTGCTCGGCATCGTGCTGATGGGAGTCGGCTTCGCCTTCAAGATCTCGGCCGCGCCGTTCCATATGTGGACGCCCGACGTCTACCAGGGGGCGCCGATCCCAGTCACAGCGTTCATGTCGGTGGGCACGAAGGCGGCGGGCTTCGCGATGATCATCAGGATCTTCGCGGGCGGCCTGCCCCACCTCGCGCCCGAGTGGCAGGTGCTGCTGGCGTTCGTGGCCGCGGCCAGCATGATCGTCGGCAACCTCATGGCCATCGTGCAGTCGAGCCTGAAACGCCTGCTCGCGTACTCAGGTATCGCGCAGGCGGGATACGTGCTGATCGGCGTGATCGCGGGCGGCCAAAGCGGGCTCGCCGCCGTGCTCTTCTATCTGTTCGTCTACATGTTCATGAACTTCGGCGCTTTCGCGGTGGTGACGATGCTGGCCGGTCCGGAGGGGGATCGCGACAAGCTGTCGGACCTCGACGGCCTCTACCGCCGCAGCCCTCTCATGGCGATCCTGATGACGGTGTTCATGCTGTCGCTCGCCGGCTTCCCGCCTTTCGTGGGCTTCTTCGGCAAGCTTTTCCTGTTCACAGCCGGCCTGAGCGCGGGCGCACAGCCGGGGGAACTCGGTCCGTACACATGGCTCGTGGTGCTCGCAGTGGTGATGAGCGTCGTGTCGGTCTTCTACTACGTGAGGGTGCTGATCCCGGTCTGGTCGTCGTCCGCCCGCACCGACAAGCTGGAGTCGTCGGCCAGCAGCAGGATGGCGATCGTGCTGTCAGGGGCACTGTCGCTGGCGCTCGGTCTGTACCCGACGACGGTCCTGATCGCCAGCCAGCTGGGAGTCCCGGTCTCGTTCTTCGGCCCGTGATCGCTTAGCGCGAGCTGCGCAGCGACTCGACCGCCTGGGCCAGCCTTCGCTCCCTTGTCTCGGGGCGCTTGGCCTCCTCGAGCGAGCGCGCCATCTCCTTCTTGTTGGTGAAGGACAACGCGTCCCAGGCCGCGATGGCCTTCTTGTCGTGCGCAATCTTGTTGGCAAGGTCTGGGGGCATTTCCACCGTTCTTGGTGCCGTGTCGAGCTCGATGTCGATGCTGATCGATTCGCCGGCGCCAACGCCCGCGGCCTCCTGGATCGACTTGAGCACGCCGAGGCAGTAGGTCCCATCACCCATCGGCATCAGCGAGCCGCGGTAAGGCGTCCCGGCGATTACTGCTTTGATCTTCGGCATGCCCTTGAGCCCGAGCTTCGTGGCGACCTCCTTCGGGATGGGGACCAATGTGCCGCCGCCACCACGCGGAGTCGGAGTCAGCATGCCCTTGAATCTCACCATCTCACAGCGAAACCCAACCGCTAGATTCCACGTCGTATGGCTTGATCACGACCTTCACTTTTCGTTCTGGCCCCGCGACGGCCTGGAACGCCTTCGCAACTCGCGTCGCCAGCTCCTGGAGAGCGGCCTTGGTGCGCACCGGCTTCACCCAGAGCTCGACGTTGATCCTGGTCACCGTTCCGTGAAAGCCTTCGGGCTTGAAAACAGGAACGAGGTCGACCTCGAAGTCGTTGATACCGAGCTCGGGCATGCTGGTCAACGCCGACCTCACTGCCTCCTCGATCTCGGGCAGCGGATCATCGCCTCGTAGGTTGAAGGCGGTTACAAGCGGCATCGTCGAATCCTCTCAGCTCAGATGTTCGAGCGCGATTGCGCGCCATCGACGGCAATGGCCGCCCCGTTGACCAGGCTCGCCTGCATGGAGCAGACGAAGGCGACGACGGCGGCCACCTCTTCGACCGTGCCGAACCTTCCGAGCGGCATCTCACGTCCTATGAGATTGGCGGTGCCCGCGGGGTCGGCCTGCTGCCGCCGGTGCCAACCGCCGCCCTCCCACAGGATCGAGCCGGGCGCGATCGTGTTCACAGTCACGCCCTTGCCCGCGACCTCGCGGGCGAGCGAGGTGACAAAGCTGATCTCGGCCGCCTTCGCAGCGTTGTAGGCGGGCGCGCCGCCCGACTCCCGACCCCAGACCGAGGAGATCACGACGACGCGGCCCCAGCCTCGCGTCAACATTCCCGGCAGCACGAGCTGCGTCATGCGCACGCAGGCGCCAACGTTGCCGGCAAACGCCGCCTCGAACTCGGCCGGCCCGGTGTCGGCCCACGTGGTGCCAGCCCTCACCCCCAGGTTGTTAATGAGGATGTCAATGGGACCAAGCAACTTCTCGGTTTCGGAAACGGCGTGGCGGCAGCCGTCGTCGATGAGGAGG
>DATCPU010000378.1:0-4437 GCA_036569925.1 Candidatus Dormiibacterota bacterium | reverse complement strand
ACATCAAATTCAAGGACGGGCCAGGTGGGGGCGCCGCAACCAAGCAGAAGGTGGCGGACCGCCTCCGCGTGAGGAGTGGCGCGGGCGACGCACGCGCAGCCGACGTGATCGAGGCAACCCTGCCGGAGGGGCGTTGAGCGTCCGCTTGGAAGCATTCGAAACTCAGAAGGGTTGAACAGGCGTCGATGAATCGGCTGATCGATCGTTACGCGGTGGTCTTTGTCGCGGTCGCGGCGACCCTATGGGCGTCGGACGCGTACTTCCGAAACCAGCTCGTCCAACACCTCAGTGCGACCCAGATCGTCGTCGCCGAAGACGCCTTGATCACCCTGTTCCTGCTGCCGGTCCTGATCCGCAGCCGCCACGAGCTGAAGCTTCTCGGCGCTCGCGGCTGGACTGCGGTGGCGGTCATAGCGGCCGGCGCCCAGGCGCTGGCGACGATCCTGTTCACGGCATCCTTCGCGATTGCCGCTCAGCATCAGCTCTTCGCCGAGACCTTCGTGCTGCAGCAGACCCAGCCTTTGATTGCGATCGTGCTCGCCTGGATCGTGCTGGGCGAGCGGCGCCGGCCGTGGTTCTGGCCGGCGGCGGCGGTGGCGATCGTCGCCGTCTACATGGTGGTTTTCGCGAGCGACCCGCTGTCGCCGGTCTCGGCCCTGCAGAACGGCCGCATCGAGGTCGGGCTGTTGGCCCTGGGCGCCGCCGTCCTATGGGCTTGCGGCACGGTGCTTGGTCGCTTTGCCCTTGGCTCGATCTCCTTCTGGAGCATGACGGCGCTGCGCTTCACCCTCGCGCTGCCGGTGCTGATCGTGGTGGTACTGGTGCAAAACGGGCTCGGCGGCTTCGGTCACTACCGACTCAGCGACTTCGTGCCCAACCTGCTGGCGATCGCGATCGTGCCCGGGCTGCTGGCGCTGCTTCTTTACTACCGCGCGCTATCGAAGACTCCCGCATCGCTGGCGACGATTGCGGAGATGGCATATCCCGTCGCCGCCACACTCATCGCCTCCGCGCCGCCGCCCTGGGGATTCAACCAGCCGATCTATCCGGTTCAGCTCGTGGGTACCGCGCTATTGCTGGTAGTGATCGTCTTCCTGAACTGGACCCGAGAAAAGGCGCCGCCCGTGGTCGTGCGATCCACTGAAAGTCGCCCAGAGCTAGCAGTGTCCCGTCCGTCCGCAGCAGGGCACTAGGCCCAGAGCTGTTGCGCGCGTACGCCAAGGCCGTAGACCACCGCGGTGAACGCGTCGCGTTGCTCGAGACGATCCGCGCCAAAAGTGTCGACGAGATCCGCCCGAAACGCCGGAATGTAGGCTGAGCCGCCCGTCAACAGCACGCGGTCGATATCCGTAGCCTCGATCGCCGCTTCCTTCAAGGCGTCCGCGATCGCCTCCTTGACCAGGTCGAGCTCGGGGCGAATCATGGCCTCGAAAGCGCTGCGCCTAAGTGGTATCAGTAGATCCAGCGCGGGGTACGCCAGCACGGTTTCGTCAGCATCCGAAAGCGCGATCTTGGCCGCTTCGATCGTCTTGTAGAAGTCGTACGCGTGGCCTTCATAGAGGAGCGCATGAACGAGATCGGCCTCGCGGCCACCGATCCGGGACAGGATCGACGGGATGCCGGGATCAGCCATCAGCAGCCGAACCGAGCTTGCCGTGCGAAGCTCGTTGAAGAGCCAGCTCGGCAGGCGCTCCAGCCCCAGCGCGGGTCCGACGCTCGTCTCGAACATGACGCCGTCGAGAATCTCACCGCCCACAGCCACGCCGGCCATGCCTGTGATGCGGGGCGCGCCGCTGCGGGGGTCCATGATCGCGGCGTCGAAAGTGCCACCGCCAAAGTCGACAGCCATCTCCACGCCGCGGTGTTTCTCTTCACCGATTACCGCCGCCGTCGGTTCTGGAAGAAATTCGACCTCTGTGAAACCCACGCTGCTCGCCGCTTGCGCCAAGCGCTTGAATGCCTCCGCCTCCGAGGCGGCGCGGTCATGTGGGTCCGCGCCGGCAAACACCACGGGGTGTCCCAGCACCACGCGATTCGGTGGTTGCCGGACGGCTGCGTCAGCCTCGGCCTTCAACCGCTCGAGCACGACGCTCACCAGCGTCGACACCGAAAAGTCGACTGCCCATGAGTTGGTACCTGAAAAACCGAGTTTGGCCAGCTCGTGCTTAACGCCGGAAAGCAGCCGCGCGTCGTTGCAGCCGCCGCCCTTTCGATACTGGCGACATTCGGTGTCCCAGCCGTACGGCGCCAGCGGGCATTTCCAGCAATCGGTCTTGCGGTGCCCCGACTTGAGAAACGTCCTGATGCCCTCATCGCCGGCGTTGTGCCGGCCGGAGCGGTGGAGGTAGACGAATGAAGGCAGCGTGAGGGAGGTGCGACGGGCGCCAAGGGCCAGCACCTCCACGTGGTCCGGATACGCGACGGAGATTGCGCTGTTGCTGGTGCCGAAATCGATGCCGTAGCCGAGGGGGATTCCGGGAGACTTCACATCCGGACTATAGAATCCACCACATGGCTGAATACGGAACGTCCGTGGTGAGCAGCGCCCCGGCGGACAAGGTGTGGAAGGTCTGGTCGGACACTTCTACCTGGGGCGAGTGGAATCCCAACGTTGACACGATGGAGCTGCAGGGGCCCTTTGCCTCAGGCAGCACGGCGATCATGAACACCAAGGCGGGCCAGCATCACAAGATGAGGATCGTCGACGTGCAGCCGGGGCGATTCTTCGCGCTCGAGACGAACGTGATTCCAGGCACCATGTTCCGCTTCAACTGCCGTGTCGAACCCGTCGGCGCCGAGAGCAAGATCAGCCAGACCGTTGAGGTCAAGGGCCCGCTCGGATTCCTCGGCGGGATGCTGGGGCCGGGTGTATCGAAGGAGTTCGGCACGTTGCTCGCGAACCTCGCCCACAAAGCGGAGGCGACCTAAGCCGCCCATCTTCTCGTTATGCGAGTCGGGAGAGGGCGGCGCTCATCGCGTCCGCATCGTTGGCCTCGAGGTGGCTGGCCAGGTTTCGGTCAAGGCTGCGCAGGAACACCGCGTGTGCTTTTTCGAACCCGGCTTCTCCGGCGGGTGTGATGTGCGCGTAGACGCCACGACGATCGGTGGGGCAGGACTTGCGGTCGATGAGGCCCGCGTTCACCATCTGTTCCAGGCGACGGGAAGCCCCGCTGTCGCTGATGCCGGCGACCTTGGCCAGGTCCTGGTATCGCATGAGCCCTTGCGGCGCGCGGCTCAGGTGCAGGAGCACCTCATACCAGGCAAGCGGCATACCCCCGTCGGGCTGCATGTCCTTCTCGATCGCCGCGCTCATCGTGAAGTGCGCGCGGCACAGGACCTCCCACAGCTCCAGCGCCTTGGCGCGGCTGATCTTTGACACCGGGCTCATGGTAAATCGCGTCTCGTTGAATCGGACAGGGGAAGGGCCGGGATTTCCCCGGCCCCTTCGGTCAGCTCCTTACGAGGCCTGAGCGAGCTCCGCTGCCTTGACCACGATCTCGGCGTCGATCTCGAGCTTGATGGTGTGGCTGGCCATGGGCACTGCCCCGGCGATGCCGTCCCAGTTGAGACCGAAGTCCATCCGGTTGATCTGCCCCTTGGCGGTGACGCCAAGGCGCTCCTTGCCGCCGAATGGGTCCGCGACCCGGCCCTCGAGGGTTGCCTCGAGCGTTATCGGCTTGGTCGTTTCCTTGATCGTCAGGTCGCCCTTGACCCTGTAGGTGTCACCCTCGACGTGCTCCACGCCGGTGACCTTGTAGGTGATGTAAGGGAACTTCTCCACGTCGAAGAAGTCGGCCGAACGAAGGTGGTTGTCCCTCTGCTCTGTTTTTGTGCTGAGACTGGCGACGTCGATCTTGACCTCGCCGCGCGCCTTCGTAAAGTCGTCGTCAGGGCCTTGAAAGAAGCCGTCGAACTTGCCGAAGTGCCCGCGCACGGTGGACACCGCAAGATGCTTCGCCGAGAACCCGACGTTGGTGTGACTTGGATCGATTTCGTACCTGACCATTTGTGGTTCCTCCTGGAAATTTGAAGCGGCGTTTCAGCGCCGCAGCTAAACACCAGTACTTGCTTGCGCAAGCAACTATTCCAACTGCAGGTCTGGCGGGATGCGACCAAAAGGGCACAAAAGGCAATCGTGGGGCGAGGGACGGCGGTACATTCGTGCCGGCTGGGGCTGGCTGCAGGTGGGTTCTAGCGCAGGCGCGTGCTGTAGGCCGCCCCGGCCTTCCGCCAGCTGAATATCACTCCAGCCACCATCGCCACGAGGAAGATCACCAGGGCGACAGCGAAAATAGTCGGCCCTGACTCGCCGGCGCCCACTGCCGTGCCCAGTGGACCCCAGTCGACGGTGGCGGCCGCGTTCAACCAGGCGATCAGGCCGGTGGCGAAGGCGGCGGCGGCCAGGATCCAGACCCTCTCCGGCCTTGACATCTGGCC
>DATCPU010000377.1:0-12235 GCA_036569925.1 Candidatus Dormiibacterota bacterium | reverse complement strand
TGGCGACGAGCGCGCGCGCTCGTGACGCAGGGCTCTTGAGGCGACCCGCGAGGTGGCGTTGATAAGCGCGGAGGTCCTCATGACGAAGGTCGCTCAAGACCAGTGTGTGGCCGCTGGTGGTGAGGAAGGCAATCAGCTTTCCGAGCTCGGATTCATAGGCTCGGACCGTGTTCGGGCTGCGGTTCGCTTCGAGCTGAAGCCAGCCGAGGTATTCAGAGGCGGCGGCCTGCAGATCGTGAACCATGTCGAGGCCGCTTGCATGTTGCCACACTCGATTCCTTCACGGGCAGTTCAGCATCGATCCTTTAGAGTGAATCGAAGACATGACGAGGTCGCTTGGTTCCTTGATGGCGTTGATGATGTTGGTGGCGTGCTCGTCGCCAGGGGGCAGCACCACGCCCACGGCAGCCAGTGTGGCTGTTCAGTCCAGCGACCTCCCCAGCACGATGCACCAATGCCCCATATCAGGCGACATCAACGAATACCTCAGCAGCCTCAAGACGAAGGATCCGGCGACCTACACGTCGACCCAGACCGAGTGGGCGGATGCGCAGAGCAAAGGGGCGACCGCGACGCAGGTGGCGTTCTACACGGACAG
Organism: Candidatus Dormiibacterota bacterium; assembly: GCA_036569925.1. Lineage (GTDB taxonomy): Bacteria > Chloroflexota > Dormibacteria > Dormibacterales > Dormibacteraceae > Palsa-872. Next base: position 11,637 of record DATCPU010000377.1, on the reverse strand, counting down.
CGCGGCCAACTGCGAGAACGTCGCTTCCACGGTCTCCAGCCTCAGCTCGGCTGCGTACCCGCTCGTGGTCAACTTCTCGATCCAGTTCAAGGACGAGGCGAGCGCCGTCAACGGTTACACGACCGGCCAGATCTTCGGGATCGACCGGACGATGCTGAAAGCGAATGGGGCGCCGGTGGTGGAAGGCACCAAGACTGGACTCGGCTCCAACTCCATCGTGCTCAGCACCACGATCGCTAACCAGGCGTTTTATATCGCGGTGTGGCAGAACAAGGCCTTCATGGTGATCCTGGGCATCATCAACATCGACTCGGCGACGGCCCAGAAGGTCGCGACCGCGGAGAACAATAGGGTCACATAGTGGGTAAGGACGCTGAAGAGCTCAAGAAAGCCGCTCAAGAGGCAAGTCGCAAATTGAGCGAGGCTGCCCAGGAGGTCATGCGCCAATCGCTTCCGTTCATCCAGGAGCACGCCACGACTCTGTCCAGAGAGATGAGCGAGGTGGCTCGCAAATTCGCAGCGGAGCAGGGACCCGCATTAAGGGAGGCATCACGCCGGGCGGTGGAGGAGTTCAGAAAAGCGCTCGATGAGGAGCTCAAGAAGAGAGGGTCCGAAAAGGGCGCCGATTGATGTCAGGGCGCGATGGTGCGCCTGGCAAGAATCGAACTTGCTGCCTCTTGCTCCGCAGGCAAGCGCTCTATCCGGTGAGCTACAGGCGCGAGCGGTTCAGTTTAAGCGAGCATCGATCGCAACAGTTACGGCCTTGTAGGCGGTCGCATCGAGGTTGTTGAGGACCACGAGCGAGACGAAGGCCGAGCGGCGCCAGCAGGCAAGCTGAACCTGGGGATTGTTGTAGGTCCACGAGCTGTCGCCCAGTCCGGTGCCGGAGCCTCTGAGGATGCCAGGAGCCACCTGGTCAGGTGCCGGGGTGGCGAATCCAAGAATGCCCGCACCCCAGGCGCGCTCAGCCTGACCCTCGTCGCTGAACTCGACCACGAAGCTGGCGAGGGATTTGGTGCTGGCGGTCGCCGCAAGCTCAGTCGTGCAGGCGGTGGGGTCGTAGGCGAAGAGCATGATTGCCGCCGCCTTCGCGCCTCTCGCCTGGAGCTGGTGCCACTGATCTGTGATCTGCAGCGCGAGAGCCGGGTTGCTCGCCTGCAGGGCCGTGAGATAGCCAGCCATAGGCCCTGACCCTGGGCACTTGCTGAGGCTCCCCGGCACCTCGCCAGGCTGGATCACGGCCGTCGCGACTGTGTTGTGAGGCCCGGGGCTGGGAGAGGGAGTTGGGGGCGAAGCAGCGGTTTGGCATGCGGCCAGAAAGAGGGTCAGGACAAGGGTGCTGACAGATCGGCTCACGGCGGGGGCAGTCTAGACTGGTCAGCCGGCGCGCGCCTGTAGCTCACCGGATAGAGCGTTCGGCTCCGGACCGAAAGGCAGCAGGTTCAATTCCTGCCAGGCGCACTTTCTTGGTCGTCGGTTCGGGCAGCCGTTACTCGGGCTTGATCCAGCGCGAGCGCCCGGTTGCGTCGGCGAAGTCCCACGGCTGCACCTCCGGCGGGTTTAGGCCGAACTCTGTGAGGATGGCGCTGATCTGCTCGCGGTGAGCGCTCCCGTGGTGGAGCGCCTGGGCGATCACGATGGCCGCCGGCGTCTCGTAGGTGCCGTTATCGAGGAACACACTGCGCTCGGCGTTGTCGGGAAGGGCCAGGAAGCCCATCCAGAGCGCCTCCGCCTCGTCCACCCGCGGCGCCAGCTCGCCGAGGTCTGAGCTCAGGCCACGCTCGTGCGCCCAGGCCGGACGGTGGCCGGTCAGCGCGCCGAGGTAGCCGCCGTCCGTGCAGACGATATGGTCGAACGTCTCCAGGATGCTCCCCTGGTCCCCAGCCAGGGGCGTAGGTCGCGGCTGTGCCAGCTGCTCGGGCGGGAGGTGGGCACAGAACGCCAGGAGCTCGCGCGTCGCCCATGCCTGGTGCCGAAAAGCCTCTTTGAGGGTGGCGTTCGCTTCGGCCATCGGGTCGAATGGTAAGACGCGTCGTATCAATTCCACAAAGGCTCTTATTGTTAAAAGCAGGGCGCGCCAAAGCGATAACCGGGGCCGAAAACAATAGGGAGGATTCGCCGATGTTCAAGAACCTTCGAACCCACACCACGCTACCTGCAGCCGACATCGACCGCGCCAAGAAGTTCTACGCGGAGAAGTTAGGCCTGATGCCAGCCACCGAATCGCCGGGCGGCGTCTTCTACGAGCTCGCCGGGGGGACTCGGTTCATTCTGTACCCTACCCCGAACACGGCACGCGCCGGTCACACGCAGATCGGCTTTGCGACCGACGACATCGAAGCCGAGGTGAAGGCCCTCCAGGCGCGAGGCGTCGTGTTCGAGGAGTACGACTTCCCCGGCTTGAAGACCGACGCAGGAATCGCAACGACTGGACCGACCCGAGCCGCGTGGTTCAAGGACAGCGAAGGCAACATGATCGGGGTCGTGCAGCTGCCGCCCGGTGCGGAGCCCGGCACGTAGACGGTCTGGCCGGCGTCCTCAGGCGCTCAATTCGGTCAATGGGCCTTGGAGCTTGGTGGCGAGGGCGGGGGCTGTGTGCGTGATCTCATTCAAGAGGCAGACAGTCGCGGCTCTGAACGCCCGCCGCAGCTCGTCGATTTCCAGCGACCTGACCAGCGCGTCCTCGAAAGTGGACCTCACGGCCTCCGGCAGGTTGTCGAAGCCGCGGCCCTGCACCGCCGGCAGGCCGTGGCGCAGCGCCGCCAGGGCGAACGCCTGGTCGCGGACCGCGCTGATCATGTATTCGGCCTGCCATGCCTTGCCCCGCTCGATGCAGGAGCGCGAATGCAGGGCGTAAAGCCAGCCCAGGCCGATCATCTCCTCGGCGGCAGGCGGCGGCGCTTGGGGCAGGTCGACCGAGCTGCCTGACACCAGGCGAAACGTGGACCCAAGCGCCCCGAAGTCGGCAGCCGGGGCAAACGCGATGTCGACCTGGAGGGTGCTGCGCAGCAGGAACACCCGGTAGACCCAGGAGCCACGAGTGACGTCAAAGTGATGCACGGCTCCATGCTCTTTGTGCATCCGCTCGGTCCAGTCGCCGAGCGCCTCGCGCATGCGCCCCGGATCTGAGACGCCGAATGCGAGGTCGATGTCAGACCACTGGTCAAGCGCGTCTCGTGCCGCCGACCCGGTGATAGCGACGCCAGTCATGCGCTTGTCAGCCTTCGCTGCCGCGAGGAGCTCCTCGCGGAGTCGCTCCCGCTCTTCGGGCGTGAACACCTCCGGCGATTCTAGTTCGTGATTTCATGGGAGCGTGAGCCGAGCCCTCGAAGAGATGAATCGACGGATGTTGCGCGCGCGGGATGCGATGGACCGCGCTTATTCCGGGCCTTTGGACATACGCGCCCTCGCCGGCGTGGCCAACGTCTCAGAAGCTCATTTCGTCAGGACCTTCCGCGCGACTTTTGATGAGACGCCGCACCGCTATCTACAGCGGCGCCGGGTCGAGCGCGCGATGTTCCTGCTGCGCGAGACCGACCGCAGCGTCACCGACATCTGCTTTGAAGTCGGTTTTAACAGTCTTGGCACGTTCAGTCGCACCTTCCATGGAATCGTCGGTCTGACCCCGATCGCCTATCGGGCGCAGGGAGGGCCATTGGCGGTGCCGACATGCTTCACGATGGCCTGGATGAGACCGAGCAGTTTTGGAGAAGCCAGAACTAAAGAGGGTGCCTAGCATCGACATCGACGCAGGCAACAAAACTGAAAGGAGAATTGACATGTTCGACTCGATCAACATCTCGCACATTTTTGTGTTCGACCAGGAAAAGGCGCTCGACTTCTATGTCGGCAAGCTCGGTTTGGAAGTCAGCAACGACATGAACCTCGGCTTCATGCGCTGGCTGACGGTCAGGGTCCCCGGAGAAGAGGGCCGCGACGTCCTGCTCGAGCTGCCCGGCCCCCCGGGGATGGATGAGAAGACGGCTGCCCAGGTCCGCGAGACGGTCAGCAAAGGCGGCAGCGGCTTCGCCCTCGGCCTGACGACCTCCGATTGCCGCAAGACCTATGAGACCTTGAAGGCCAAGGGCGTGGAGTTCAGCGAGGAGCCGACCGAGCACCCCTACGGGATCGACTGCGGCTTGCGTGACCCCTTCGGCAACCACCTGCGGATCGTCCAGCTAGCGACGGCGGCGGTGAGCACGGCTGCGAAGGCTCGGTAAAGCGCCGATTCCTTCCAACCAAGAGTCCAGCTAGAAGGCCCTGACCCTTTGGTCGGGGCCTCCGGGCGTTGCGGCCACGGTCAGCCGGGCTTTTCTCCGATATAGAGCGTCTGCTTGCCGAGCACCAGCCATGCGGGTGAGAAGTTGAGATAGGCGCGCACCAGCAACGGATGTTGGGGAATGCGGCTTTTCGTGGTGTAGGGCAGGAATCGCGCGATCACCTTCTTGGTCCTGAACCCCGCCATCACGGCTGCCTCGGCCAGGCTCTTCTCGGTGAGCGCAGTCTGATGGTCGATGAAGTCCCAGTAGGCGCCGCCGATCAGGCGGATGTTGGGTTGCAGTATCAGCACGCTCCCACCCGGCTTGAGGATCGAGAACGTCACCCGGAGCTGCTGCAGCACGGCCTCGGTCGACGGGAGGTGCTCCAGGTAGTTGCTGAAGAAGGCGATGTCGAAATAGTCGTTGGGCAGGACGTCCGCGAGGTCCAGGCCGCTGGCCGGGACGAACCGAACATCTTTCGGCAGCGAGGACCCCACGTCGCGGATGTCGGTGGCCCACCGCTCCGCAGCGTGGATGTTGCGTATGAAATAGCCGAGGTCGCAGGCGATGTCCACGACCAACGCGTCAGCCCTGATGTACCTCTGAAGGAAGCGCCCGAGCTCGCGCCAGATCCCTTCCTTTCCGGCCTGGTCCTCGTGGCTGAAGCGCTGCTCGTAGACCTCTTTGAGGATGATCGGCGGCAGCTTGCTCGGAGTGGCTTCAGGTTCTTCGTTCAGTCGCATGATCGGGGTCGCCACCTTCGGTAGTTCAACGCGCCTGCGAAGGACCTCGGTCTCATCGGTACACGACGTTGGCGCCGAACGGAGAGAATCCGAGCCGTTCGTACACCCTGGCGGCCTCGTCGTTGGCGGCGTCCAGGAACGCGAAGTCTCCGCCGTTGGCGAAGTGACGCCGCACCAGCTCCGACGTGATCGCGGCCGCGACGCCTCGTCGCCTCCGGTCCTGTCGCGTAACTACTCCGACTATCTCGGCCGCCCCCTTGAGTGAGTGGGAGACGCCAGTCCCCACCGGCTCCCAGTCGAGCCAGGCGAGCAGGAAGACGCTGTTGGCGCGTGCCATGTCGGCGCGCAATCGTTCCACTGGCGGCGCCGGGCGGTCTATCTCTCCACCGTCGGTCCATCGGATTGACTGGAAAGCTTCCAGCTCGGCAGGCGCGGCTGCGGATGTCAGCTGGGTGATGTGGAGCTCGTCAGGCGTGGCGAACGGCTTGAAGGCTTCCGGGCGGCAGGACATGAGGGAGTTTCGCTCGATCAGCTTCAACCCCGCGTCCTCGAGCCACTTACCGACCTTTGGAAAGAGCGTCTCGATGTACTCGATCTCAAGCGGCACCTTGTGCCGCTTGAAGGTCGAGCGCAGCTTGGTCAGCGCCTTGAGCGTCTCGGCTTCGGCAGCCGTTCCGTCGATAAGCGTGGCCCAGCCGTTTCGTGTGGAGTCGCTCGGCGCGGACAGCACCGCCCTGAAGGGACCCAGCGAGAGCATCTCAGCGCCGTCGTCGCGATCGGCGAGCGTATCGCGCTGCCAGGCCTGGAAGCGGTCCGTGTCGCTCATGGGATAGGCCCGACCTTAATGCACTTTGTTCGCCTACGCTGAGGTGGAATGTTGCTGCCGCGAACGGTCTTGGTCATCCTGAGATTGACTTGAGCACTCGACCCTCGACGGCCAGCCCTGAGAACGCCTTTGCCGCAGACCTCTTCGACGGACTGCCCAAGCGCTACGACATGCTGGCCGAAGTCCTCTCGTTCGGCCAGAACGCCCGGTGGCGAAGGGAGCTGGTCACCCAAATCGCCTCGTCTCAGCCCAAGACGATTCTCGATGTCGCCACCGGAACCGCCGGGGTCGCCATCGCGCTGGCTCAGCGAACGGTCGCCGAGGTGACAGGCGTCGACCTCACCGAATCGATGCTCGCGCGAGGCCGTGAGCGGGTGGCGGGGGCCGGCCTCGAGCAGCGGATCAGGCTCCAGGTCGCGCGAGCCGAAGAGCTTCCATTCCCGGATGGCGCCTTTGACGCCGTCTCCTTCACCTATCTCCTGCGGTACGTGCGCGACCCGGCGGCCACCCTGCGTGAGCTGGTTCGGGTGCTTCGACCGGGGGGCACGCTGGCGAGCCTCGACTTCTTCGTCCCAGGACCATCGCCCTGGCGCGCAGCCTGGTGGTTGTACACGCGAACCGTCCTGCCCCCCGCCGGGCTCGCCCTCGGCGGCCCTGAGTGGTGGCGCGTTGGTCGGTTCCTGGGGCCTAACATCTCGTCCTTCTACAGCACATGGCCGCTCGCGCGGATCATGGAAGCTTGGGAGGCCGCGGGCATGGCTGGCGTGCAATCCAAGCCGATGAGCGTTGGCGGTGGCGTCGTGATGTGGGGTCGCAAACGCGACGCTGGCCGCGTTGCCTGAGACCCTCGCGCCCGCGTATTACGCCGCGCGAGCCCGCGGCTGGCGCCGAGACCTGTGGGCCGTGCTCCATCCGCCATACACCGCATGGCATCTCTCCTACGTCGTCATCGGTGCGAGCCTGGCGCCCCAGCTCGATTCCGTCCGCTTGATCGCGACGCTCCTTGGGTTTTTCCTGGCGGTCGGCATCTCAGCGCACGCGCTTGACGAGCTCAAAGGCCGGCCACTTGGCACGGAGATCCCGGCGTGGGCGCTGACGGCGGCCGCTGCGATCGGCCTGGTCGGAGCCGTTTCGCTTGGGGTCGTGGGTCTGACGCGGGTGGGCATTGGCCTCCTGCCCTTCATCGCCGTGGGTGTGCTTTTTGTCTTCGCGTACAACCTCGAGATGCTTGGCGGAAAGCTGCATGGGGATTTCTGGTTTGCCTTGTCGTGGGGAGCCTTCCCGGTGCTGACTGCGTATTTCGCGCAGACCGGCCGCCTGTCGATTGGCGCGGTGGCCGTCGCGATAGCGGCCTTTGCGCTCTCGTTCGGGCAGCGTAGCCTCAGCACGCCCGCCCGCATGTTGAGGCGCCGCAGCCGGTCGGTCACAGGCAGCGTGACGATGCGCGACGGTTCGGTGGTCGAGCTGGATCAGGCGACACTGCTCCGCCCGCTCGAGCAAGCCCTCCAGGCGTTCTCGTGGGGCGTCGTCGCGCTGGCCGTCGGGATGGCGGCAACGAAGGTTCTATGACGCGGCATGGCACCGTGTAGTGAAGCCGCCTGCAGTCGGCCTTCTCAAACCGGTGCTGCGGGGCTGGTCGCATGGGCTGGCGGCGCTGGTGTCGGTCGCAGGGCTCGTCGCCCTAATCGTCGTCACGCGAAACGATCCCGCAAAGCTCATCTCGATGATCGTTTACGGAGCCGGTCTCGTCTTGTTGTTCGGTATCAGCGGGACGTATCACATCGTCAACTGGCCGGCCCGGGTCAAGGATTGGCTGCGGCGCGCAGACCACGCCATGATCTTCGTTTTCATCGCGGCGACCTACACGCCACTTGTGTTCAACGTGCTCGACGGTTGGTGGCGGACTGTCGTGCTCACTGCAATCTGGATCTGCGCCGCGGCTGGAGTGGCCGGTGCCGCACCTTTCCTGCGCATCCCTCGACGTCTCCTGGCGGCTCTATACCTGGCCATGGGTTGGCTGGCAGTGGTCACTCTCGTCCCACTGACCGCCGCGCTCGGCTGGGCGGCGGCACTGCTGATGGCTCTCGGCGGCCTGCAGTACTCGTTGGGTGCTGCCGCGTACGCATTCAAGAAGCCGCGCCTGTGGCCAAATGTGTTCGGCTACCACGAGCTGTTCCACGTCGCGGTGATCACCGCGAGCATCACCTTCTACGTTGTCGTGCTCACGTATGCGGTCCCTTTTCATCGGGTCGGCTGACGAGGCGAACTAGACCGGCGGCACTCCGTGCTTGCGATCCAGGCGTGGTGACGTTCGGGTCGCGTATGCCTTGAACCTGGCGATCAGGGCCGCGCGAAGGTCCTGGGGCTCGACCACGTCGTCGACAATCAGGTTGGCCGCGAGCTTGTAAAGGTCGACGTCCTCTCGGTACTCGTCCTCGAGCTGCTTGCGGCGCGCCGCCCTCTCGTTCTCAGGCAGCTCCGCGAGCTTGTTGAAGAACACCGCGTTCACAGCGGGCTCGGGCCCCATCACTGCGATCTGCGCCGAAGGCAACGCGATGACGCAATCCGAATCGAAGGCAGGACCGGCCATCGCATACAGGCCCGCGCCATAGGCCTTGCGCACGATGACCGAGATCTTCGGCACCGTGGCTTCTGACACCGCGCTGATCATCTTCGCGCCATGCCGAATGATGCCGCGCTTCTCGACGTCGGTGCCGATCATGAAGCCGGGCACGTCGGCCATGAAAAGGAGTGGAATCTCGAACGCGTCGCAAAGCCAGATGAAGCGCGCGGCCTTATCGGCGGAGTCGCTGAACAGGACGCCTCCCTTCTGCATCGGCTGGTTCGCCACGATGCCCACGGCGTGACCATCAAGGCGGGCCAACCCGGTCAGCAGCTCTTTGGCAAAGAGCTTCTTCACCTCGACCCAGCTGCCCTCGTCGATCAAGGCCTCGATCACCTTGCGCATGTCGTACCCGCGGTTCGCCTCGGTGGGGATCAGGTCAAAGATCGGTTTTCCCGCGCGAGGGGGCCTCCCGGCGATGGGAGCCGGTTTGTCGCCCGATCGCTGTGGCATCAGCTGGAAGTACGAGCGAGCAAACGCGATCGCCTCTTTGTCGTCCGCGACGAGAGCGTCACCGCATCCGCTTTCCGTGCAGTGCATGCGCGCGCCGCCAAGCTCTTCGAGGCTCACCTTCTCGCCGACCACGACCTCGACCATGCGGGGCGACCCGAGGTACATCGAGGCGTTGCCCTCCACCATGATCACGATGTCGCAAAAGGCGGGAATGTATGCTCCGCCGGCCGCCGAGGGGCCGAACAGCAGGCAGATCTGCGGCACCTGCCCTGACAGCTGCACCTCGTTGAAGAAGATGCGTCCCGCATGGCGTCGCCCCGGGAACATGTCGATCTGGTCGGTGATCCTGGCGCCGGCCGAGTCGACGAGATAGAAGAGAGGGACCCGGATGCGGGCAGCGGTCTCCTGGATCCGGATGATCTTCTCGACGGTGCGCGCGCCCCAGCTCCCGGCTTTCACGGTCGGGTCGTTGGCCATCACCGTGACCTGGCGGCCGAAGATCATCCCCAGCCCTGTGACGACTCCATCAGCAGGCAATTCATCGGCGAGCACGTTGGCGAAGAGGCCATCCTCGACAAAGGAACCCGGATCCAGGAGCAGGTCGAGGCGCTCGCGCGCGGTGAGCTTGTTCTGCTCGCGGAGCTTTGGGAGGTAGCGCGTGCCGCCCTTCAGCGCCTTTTCGCGGAGCTCGCGTTGTCGCGGATTGCCCACTATTTGCCTTTGAAGTCGGGCTCGCGCTTCTCAAGAAACGCCTTGATGCCTTCCTTCGAATCGTCCGTCAGCGTGATCAGGGTCAACTGGCTGTGCAGGTAGGCGAGCGCAGCGTTGAACTCCATGTCCTGTTGACGGTAGAACGAGTCGCGCCCAAGCCGCATCGCGATCGGCGACTTCTTCGCGAGCTTGTCGACGATGTCCTTGACTGCGCCATCGAGCTGGTCTTGTGAGACCACCCTGTTGATCAGTCCGAAGGCCTCCATCTGCGTCGCCGTCCAGCGGTCGCCGAGCATCTCCATCTCGAGCAGCACCTTGCGAGGCAAGTTGCGGGCAAGGATGGCCTGGATCATCATCGGCCAGATCCCCACATTGATCTCCGGGGTGCCGAAGGTCGCAGTGTCTGTCGAAACCAGCAGGTCGCAAGAGCAGGCGAGACCAAGGCCGCCTGCCAGCGCGTGGCCGTTGATGCGCCCGACGATCGGCTTTCCAAGGCTCGCCATCAAAGCGAACAGGTCGACGAAAAGATCGCGGCTGCGGTGGCGCTCGAGATCGCTCATGTCGCCGTCGAAGCTGGTCAGGTCGGCGCCCGCGCAAAACGCTCGGTCGCCGGCTCCCGTCAGCACGACCACGCGGACCTGTGGCTCTTGCTGGCACCAGCGAAACGCCATCGCGAGGTCGCGGAGCATCGCACCGGATAGGGGGTTGCGCTGTTCTGGCCGGTTCAGGGTGATGGTGGCGAGATGGCCCTCGACGGCAAGGAGCGCCTGCTCAAGTAGTGGCAATTCAGTCAATGCGGTAATCGTAGGGCGCTGGGCGCGGGCATCCCGTTTCGAGTGACCAAATGAAGGTCGGCAACCCACGATTTGCCGCCTACCTGACAGCATTTCCTAGGCATTCCTTCACAAAACTCCTCAGCTCACATTGCCGGCAGTACCCAGGAGGGAGCGAATCTGCAACCGCCCCTGTAACCCAAAGTTAGGACAGCAATCGCTTAAAAGGTATAATCCGCCCGGCGAGATTCATATGAAGGCGAGGCAGCGTGAAACTGGCGAGGCACCGTCCCCGTCGCTCAACGACTCTGGCATCGACCTGGACAAGCCAATCTTCACCTTGAGCGTGGCTTCTGAAATCCTGGAGACGCATCCTCGAACTCTGATGATGTACGAGCACCTGGACATGATCCGGCCCAAGCGCACGGTGACGAACCGCCGGCGCTATTCGCGGCGGGATGTGATGAAGCTGCAGGCGATCCAGACGCTCACCCGGAAGCATGGCGTGAACCTCGCAGGCGTTCGCTACATCTTGGCGCTGCTGAAGCGCCTTCAAAATGCCGGAGTCGAAGCACCGGAGGGATTGAGGAACCTGGATGTAACCCTACTCGACGTCTAAGTACCAACCCGCAATCGCGGGCTGAGTTTCAGCAACGGATGGAGCATATGTCGAAGAAAAGAAGACGTTTGGAGATCAAGGTCGAGCCCCTGCCGCTTCCGTTCCAGGACGAGATGGCGTCGTGCCCGGTGTGCGGTCGTGACGCCGGGGCGATCGGAAGGCGTCACCTTCAGATCGTTTTTCGCTGCGAAGGCTGCAAAGTCGTCTTCAAGCGAAACCGGAGCTGGCCCTATGTGTATTAGGACAAGAGGGAACCAGCCGGTTCCCTCTCGTCGACGGGCGCTGCGCGCGCGTCTGCTCTCCTTCCTGGAACCCGGTTAATTCCGAGCTGGTTTCTCCACGCTCTAATTGGGAGTGGTAAGGGACAAAGTCATGGCCGGGGGGACCCCGGCCAACCCTGCCGCGCTGGCGATTGTTTTGGAAGCCCTTCTTGAAACGCTCGCGCTGACGGCTCTCGTACGCTGACGGCTTGAGAAGGCGTACGGCTTTGCTGGGTGTTGTGGCCGGGTTGGCTACTGTTGCTATCGCTGAGGCGGTGAAGCCTCGCGGCGGCACCTCGCTGCTCCTCGACTGGGACGAGGTCCGCCGAACGGCTAAGGCTCGGCTGGCCAGCCCGTCAGAGTCGCGGCC
>DATCPU010000376.1:0-3282 GCA_036569925.1 Candidatus Dormiibacterota bacterium | reverse complement strand
GACCTCACCGGTGACCACGGTGCCGATGTGCGCGATGACCCCGTCTGCCGGCTTCTGGGTGTCTTCGACGCGCACGCGCCCGGACGGAGTCGTAATCGTGCCGCTGTCGCCAACCTGTCCACCGGACTCCGCATAGAAAGGCGTGCGCGGCAGGAAAACTTCGACGGCGTCGCCTTCGGTCGCGACGTCAGTGGCCGCACTATCCCTTCGGAGCAGTGCGATCTCGACCTCGGTCACGAGCTCGCTATACCCGGTGAACTCAGACCTCGGCAGGTCTTTGGCGGATGCCAGGTGCTGGGTGCCCTTCCCGCGAGAGCGCTCGCGCTGCTCTGCCATCGCGGCACGGAAGCCATCCTCATCGACCTGGATGCCGCGCTCCTGGGCGAGCTCGCGCGTCAGGTCGATGGGGACGCCGAAAGTGTCGTGAAGCTTGAACGCTTCGCTTCCAGGGATGGACTTACCGTGCTTGCCGGCGATCCGCTCGAACATCTCGAGTCCCTGCTGCAACGTTTGCTGAAATTTCTGCTCCTCCGCGTTGATGCCATCACCAAGTGCTGCTGCCTGCTCACGCAGCTCCGGGTACGGATCGCCCATCGCCATCACCACATCGGGGACCAGCGCACCGAGCTTTGAGCTCATATTCAATCGTCGCGCGTGAACCGTGGCTCGGCGTATCAGGCGGCGCAGCACGTAGCCGCGGCCCTCGTTGCTTGGCGTGATCTTCTCGAGCATGACAAAACACGCCGCGCGAACGTGGTCGGCGACGACCCGCTCTGAGAGGGTCACCTGCTTGTCCGACAGCTCGCGGATGCGGTCGATGATCGGAACCAGCAGATCGGTTTCAAAAACGTTTGTCTTCCCCTGCAGGATGTAGCTGATCCGCTCGAGGCCCATGCCCGTGTCGATCGCCGGGTGCTCCAGCGGAACGAGGCTCCCGTCTTCCTGCTGATCGAATTGGGGAAACACCAGGTTCCAGAATTCCGTGAACCGATCGCAGTGGTCGGGGACGCAGTCCTCGCGGCCGCACCCAACCTCTCGACCCCGATCCCACCAGATTTCGGAGTCGGGGCCGCACGGCCCACGACCGAGCCCCCACCAGTTGTCCTTCAGCCGCGTGATGTGCGCTGCGGGCACGCCGGTCTTGAGCCAGATCTCGTGGGCGTCGTCGTCGGTCGGGTGGATGGTGACGCGAAGACGCCCGGCCGGCATGGCGAAACCGCCGGTGACCAGCTCCCAGGCGAGCGGGATCGCGGTCTCCTTGAAGTAGTCGCCCGTCGGCGCGAAGTTCCCGAGCATCTCGAAGAAGGTGTTGTGGCGATCGGTCTTTCCGACCTCGTCGATGTCCCCTGTTCGCAGGCACTTTTGGCAGCTCGCGAGCCTGGGCGCGGGTGGCCGGCTAAAGCCCTGGTAATAGGGCTGAAGCGATTGCATTCCAGCCGAGATGAAGAGCGTGCTCGGGTCCCCTCGTGGCACCAGGGGTGCGCTCGGTAGGACCAGATGCTCCCGGCTGGCGAAATGCTCTAGAAAACGCTTGCGGATCTCGTTCCCGGTCATGTCGGGGCGGACCTAGCTTACGGTGCCAGCCGCTCTCGACGCCAAACACCCCCTGGCAGGCGAATGTAGCGGAGCCGGTCGTGAAGCCGGTCGGTGCGGTTTTCCCAGAACTCGATCCATGCCGGACGCAGCGCATACCCGCCCCAGTCGGCAGGAATCGGCACCACGGACGGGTAACGCTCAACGAGGTCGCCCACCGCCTTCTCCAGCACCGCACGCGATGCGACGACCCGGCTCTGCCGCGACGCCAGCGCCGACAGTTGCGCGCCACGCGGTCGGCTGTGAAAGTAGTCGAGCGAGGCCGCGCGGCTGACTCGCCGCACGGTGCCTGAAACCCTGACCTGGTGCCGCGTCACCGACCAATAGAAGACGAGTGCGGCCTTTCGATTCGCCGTGAGGTCGCTGCCCTTTCGGCTCTTGTAGTTCGAGTAAAAGACGAACGCGCCGTCTTCGAGGCCTTTGAAGAGCACCATGCGGGCCGACGGGGTGCAGCCCGGGCCGGCGGTGGCGAGCGTCATCGCGTCGGGCTGAAGCGCGCCTGCACGCTCGGCCTGTCGCAACCAGCGGCGGAACAACGCCATTGGCTCGGACGGAGCGCGCGACTCGATCAGCGGCACGTCTTTCTAGGACGCTTCTTGCGGCACGTACTTCCGCAGCTGCTCCAGGGCGGCTCGCTGCAGGCGCGACACGTGCATCTGGCTGATGCCCAGACGTCGGGCTATCTCCGATTGCGACATCTGCTCGTAGAAGCGCATCGCCATGATCGAGCGCTCGCGGGGCGTCAGGTGGACCATCGCGCGGTCCAGCAGGTCGCGCATCTCGACGCGGTCGAGCTCGGGGTCGGCCGTCCCAATCTGGTCGGCGATGGCGCGCCCTTCCTGTCCGTCCGACGAGCCGATCGGCTGATCGAGAGACAGCGGCATGTAGGCAGGCCCCATCTCCATCGCTTCGGTGACATCCTCGGGTGTAACGCCGAGACGTTCTGCGAGCTCTGACACCGTCGGCTCGCGTCCCAGCTGGTTCTTCATCTCCTCGTTCACGCGCACCACAGATTGATGCAGCTCCTGGAGGCGGCGGGGAAAGCGAATCGCAGTGCCCTTGTCGCGGAAGTGGCGCTTGATCTCGCCGGCCACGGTCAGAGTCGCGAAGGTGGTGAACTCGAAGCCGAGGTCCGGGTCGAAGCGTTCGATCGCCTTGATCAGGCCGAGGTAGCCGACCTGGACTATGTCGTCCAGGGGCTCGCCCCGATTCTGGAACTTGCGTGCGAGGAAGTACACGAAGTCGTGATACGCATCCACCAGCTGGGCGCGGATGCGATCGCGCTCCTCTGGATCCCCCGTCTCTTTGTAGAGACGATGGAGCGCCCGAAGCTCCTCGCGAGAAGGCCGACCCTTAGAACCCAATATCTAGATATTCAACACGTGGTGGTTAGGCCAAATTCACTTCGGCCGTCACCCAAGCGTTGCAATCTCAAGACACCTCCATCGTCGCATCAAACCGGTGGGGGTTCCGCGGGGGAGGCCTGCTTCCCCCGCGCCTTTTTATGCGATGTACTTGACCATCCGGAAGCGAACGTGCCCCGTTCGGGGCTCGACGAGCGGTCGGAAGTCGTCGACGAAGCAGCGGATCATCTCGTACGCCAGCCTCTGCAGCTCGACGTCCTCCTCAGGGTGGGGCCGCGGCGCAGGCAGCACCTGGCCGGCGGCGGGCACGAGGTCCACATCGACG
>DATCPU010000375.1:0-11757 GCA_036569925.1 Candidatus Dormiibacterota bacterium | reverse complement strand
AGCGTGTACCAGGCAAACCCGTTCGGCGACTGGTTTGCGTACCAGGGCACCGAAACGCCGATCGGCGCCAATCGGCAAAAAAATGAAAATGGTCTCAACCTGCCGGTTCAGGCTCCGCCGCAGGGCACCTTCGCCGCCGTCACCGACGAGATCGAGCCCGACACCCTGATCCTCTACCAGGACGTGACCCTGCAGCCAGGGCTCGACTACCAGTTGAGCCTGCTTGCCTACTACAACTCCTACAAACCGATCGCGATTCCGACCCCGAACACGCTCTCGATCGCCGACGAAGCCCTGCTGCTTCCAAACGGCAAATTTCAGGAAAACCAGCAGTTCCGGATCGACGTGATGAAGCCGGACGCACCGCTTGAATCGCTCAACCCGGGCGACATCCTTCGCACTGTCTTCACCACTAAGCTAGGCGACCACAGGACGATGGCGCCGCAGAAATTGACCGCGAACCTCAGCGCTTTCGCCGGCCAGACGGTACGCCTGCGCATCGCCAACACGGTGACCGAGGAAGTCTTCAACGCCGGTGTCGATGCGGTCTCGATCGCCAGTGGGCCGCCAGGCAGCTTCTCGTCGAAGCACGGCCCAACCGGGTTCCATTTTGGCAAGCCAAAGGTGAACCGGCGCAGCGGCATCGTCACCCTGCGGGTCAGCGTCGTCGGATCCGGGCTGCTGCGGGCAGCCAAAGCGCCGGGTCGAGGCGAGGCGAGCGGGGCGGGAAAGGTCGGTAGGCCAATCGAGCCCGTGACTGTCCCCGTGGCCACTGCCAGGACGGTGACTCTCCACCTGAGGCCGACGCCGGCCGCGCGCGCCATTCTGCGGCGGACGCACAAATTGCAGGCAAGGGTGGGGCTCACCTACATGCCAACCGGCGGCGCCCCGGAGACGGCGTCTGCGCCGGTTGTCTTCAGGCTTGCCCCGCGCGGCAACTGACGCCCGCAGAGCACGTGGAGTGGCGGACGGGCGGATCATTTGGCCTTATCGTCTAATTAATCTGATTATAATCTCCCGCTCGTCTAAAGACCGAGCCCTTCCGCCGAGGCTTGCCGGGGGGCTGCCAGTTGTTCAAGTAAAGGAATGGGAGAGATGAAAAGCAATAGAAAGCTGCTTATCGCCGGCGTGATCGCCGCGATCGCACTCGTTGTGCCGGCCCTGGCTCTGGCGGCGGAATGGAAAGACAAAAACGGCACCAAAATCACCAAACTCACCGAATTCACACTGAACGGCGGTGAAATATTCGAAACGACGCCCGGCAACGGCATGGACTGCGAAATCCATGCCAAGATGACCACCTCAGGTGGGAGCACCGCGAGCATCACCGAATTCAAAGTCAAAAAATGCGAAGGCAGCTTCGGCACCTTCAAAACGACAAAATGTGAACTGAACGTCGGCGAAGGAAAAAGCCTGCCCTGGACGGTCGACGTCAACACGGAAGATCTGACGGTCACAAATTGGCGCATCAAGCACACCTTCAAAGGCGCCGAATGCAAAGAACCAGAACTCGACAAGACGATCACGAGCATGACAGTCAAACTTGAACCGAACATCAAAGAAATGTCTGTGCTCGCGTTCGACGGGAAAATCACAAACGAAAAATCAGAACAGACGTTCAGGACCGCCGGTTCGCCCGAAGTTGAAGGGACCAACAACGGCACATACGGAATCCAATAACGGCACGTACGGAACCGGTTGATCCGATTTCGTCCGGTCCCGCTTGCCGGCAAGCACCGGCGAGCGGGACCGCGTTGTCATACTGGGGCCTTGAGTGGCGAGGAAACCACCGTTCGGCTGTGCCGGAAGCAGGACGCGAGCGCGGTCTTGAAGCTGTGGGCTGAGGCGCGGAGCGGGCACGCAAGCACGGCCGACCGCCTCGAGGACATCGAGCGCCTGATCGCCGACTCCCCGGCGGCCCTTTTGGTCGCCGAGCGAGAGGGCGAGATCGTCGGCGCGCTGATCGCAGGCTGGGATGGATGGCGAGGGAACATGTATCGGCTCGCCGTTCGCGAGAGACATCGGCGAGAGGGCATCGGGATCGCGCTGACGCGGGCTGGTGAGGAGTACCTGCACGGACGCGGTGCCCGTCGGATAACTGCTTTGGTCGCCTTCGAGGACGACGCAGCGGGAGCGTTCTGGGAGTCCGCCGGCTATCCCCAGGACGACGAGATCGGTCGCCGGGTCCGAAATCTGTAGCTCCCAGCCCAACAGAAAACGCCCCACCGGGGAGGCGGGGCGTTTCTGGGGTTACTACAGGGAGGAGAGAACTGCGACCGGCCGCACGGCAGAGCGGAAAACCGCTTGTGGAGCCAAATCCCATCCGGCCAAGTCCGGTTGTAACCGGCTGAAATCGTGCCTGACTGTGGCACCACTGTGGCACCAGCGGGGGCGAACCCTCGCCTAAGGGCAGCGCTCTACGCGCTCAGCGCGGGAGTCAGCTCGGCGGCGGGCACGTCGCTCGGGACCGGCACGGTGACGCGCAGCTCGCCGTTGCGTTCCAGCAGTCGCTTGGGGCGGACCAGGGTCAAGCCGACCAGCTCGCCGTCGCGGTCGAAGCGGACCGCGTGACCCTCCGGCGTCTCGTCGTAGTCAACAGCGCGAGCGGGGTCGCCGACGTGGAGGTAGAGAACGTCGGCGTCGGCGTCGTACTCGACGCGATCAAACTCTATGTCGGCGATAGTCACCGTCATGGCTTCCTTCTACGGGCGAACGAGGTGATGATACGCCCACGGCCCTCGCTGTCGAAGGACACGACCACCTTCAGCCACCGGCTGGGGCCAGCGCCCTCCAGATAGAGCCACTCTTCATCCGGCTCGCGTCCCGCCAGCACCGTCGTCGGTGACTCGACCGCGCGACGGATCTCCTTCTCACAGGCCTCGATCTCGGGGTGCGCGCTGATGATGTGCTGCCAGCGCTCGGGACTGAGCAGAACGTCCCGGCCCTGGCGGTCTCGCATTGTCTGAGGCTTGTCCATTGTGCGGGGCGTACGATTAGCAGCTCGGAAGGAGATTCGTCATGGAGTTGACCGCCCGTATCCATATCGAGGGAAGTAGCTACTGGGCAGACGTTCCAGAGCTGCCCGGTTGCTTTGCTTCCGGCGAAACGCTGGATGAGCTGTTCCAGTCGCTGCAAGAAGGCGCCGCGCTCCACCTGTCTGATGAGGGCGAGCAGGGTGGCCCGCTGCATGTCGCTACGGCAACGCTGACGGATCGCCCGCTTACGGCCGCATAGACGCCTGCCAAAAAATCGTCTGCAACGGAGTTTCACCGAGAATGGCCCGGCCCTCCCGGGCGGCCGGAAGAACCTCAATTCGTCTCGCGCTTGGTCTTTGCTTTGCCACCGCGACTTCGCTTCTTGGCTTTCTGTGGTTTGCCAGCAGAGGCCTTGGCTTTCTTCACAGCGGCGGACGCCTCGCCGCTTTTCGGCGGATTGACCTTTTTGATGCCGCCGATCGACGGGTAGCCCAAGAGTGACACGCTGTAGGAAATCCCCTTCTCGCCGTTGGTGCCGAGGCGCTTTGCTGCACGCTCTTGGATGGCCAGCGCTCTTTTCAGCGTTTGATCCAAGAGTTTGTTGATTTCGACCCGAGCCTGCTCGTCGATGAGCATCGGGCTCCAGCTCATGTGCGATCCGTCGAAAGAATCGTAGGTCTCGTCCTCCAATGCCGCGATGGCATCGTCAATCAGATTTTGGAGCAGCGTGATCCTCAGGCCCTCTTTGAGGGTCGGGGGGATAGTCCGCCATTCGGTGTCGTCAAAGAAGATGCGAGCCGTGGCGCGATAGAAGTTCTGCACCGTGCTGCCCACGATCACCTGATCCACGAGTTCGATACAGCCCGCCTCTTTTAGGACCCTGATGTGACCGCCGATCCGATTCAGCGGTTCGCCGAGCTCCGTTGCCAGTTCGCTCGGGCTGGCGACACGTTCATTGAGAATCCAAAGTATCTGGATGCGGACGTAGTGGCCAAAGGCCTTGGAGATGTGCTTTTCGATTGCTGGGGTTGGCCGGACCCGCAACGCCCGCTGTTTAATCGACTCACCGAACGCAGACATTAGGAACTCTCTGGTAGTTCAATGGAAATCCACCGAGCACTCTATCTCTCGGCCGGACTTTTCAGGCCTTTGATCGACGTGGCGTTGGGTTCAGGGGAGATTGCCGGAAACTTTCCTTAGTATTCTGACTATCGTCCTACGGCCATAGATGGCCTTGCTCGCCGTCGCTACTGAGCCGGAAAGGGGGTGATGAGTCATGAAGATTGAGGTACATCGCTGCGTGGTGCCAGTGGTCGCGATCCACAAGCAGGGCTGACGTGACTTGGGGCGGACGGGCGGAGTGCGAAGCGCGCTCCCTCGTCTGTCGCTTGTCTTGCGCGCATCAATTGTTGTCCGCATCGAAAAGGCTGAGCGCAAGCAAAATGAGGTTCGAGAACTGCGTATGGCAAATTGACGCTGAATGTCGAATGCTTGACCAATCACTCAGAACAAGGAAAGCAAACGGCCCACGTCTCACCTTCCATGGACTGGGCCATGCGGAATCGACACCCTGGGCGGCGGGCGTAAAGGCCGTCGCCCAGGGTTCGACAGCGCAACGGTCTTCTGCCTGTGCTGGGCGGGCGATTCGGCGGAGCGGACGTGAGCGGCGACTACGAAGAGTTCTGGTCGTCTCTGCCGGAGAAGGCCGAGCACCCACGGCGCATCCCGATCCTTGAAGCGTTCCGTTGGATCGCCGAGCCGCTCTCAGCTGTCGGCCTAGTAGACGTACTCGACGGCCACATCACAATGTGGGAGGCTGCCCACCATCTGCGTTCGCTGGATGCGCTTAGCGTCGTGAAGCCCTGTTCGGCCGACAAAGACCCGCTCGCGAGACGCGATGCATTCGACCTGCCCTATCGCCTGGCGGAGAGCAACGCAGGCGAAGATGGATAGGCGGGCGCTCCTCACATCATCCTCGGCTCGGTGCCTGGGTTCCTCCGACGCATCCCAGGCGAGTAGTCCCTCGCCGGAGGAGCGCGACCTAAGGGTCGAACAGGCGCTTCTCTCGGAGATCATCGCCCTCTCCGACCGCCTGACCCCGGAGGAGCTGATCCTGTGGATGAGAGGAAGGTCAAGCGATCCGGATCGCATCGAGATCCTCGACGCGCTCCTGGTGCTCAAGCGCTCTGGCCTAGTTCGCCAGAACGGGGAGGTTGTCGAACCGACACATGCCGCCATCCGTGCAGATGAGATCTTCAATGCCTGACCCGCCTAACACTCCGCCGACCTACTCGCGATTGAAGCACCGGGAGCCCGCCGCTGATTCTGCAAGTAGGTCGGCGGGGCGGGTGCTGATCGAGCTTTCAGACGTGGACTGAACTGTGGATCATGGGTCCACCGCCGCACCGCTTGCCAGGGGGGTTTGAGAGGGAATCCAGCCGCCGACCCCGCCCACCCACCATTCGGTGTCCGACCGGGGTCGGCGGCTGGATTCTGAGTCCGGGGGCAAGCGGTGCGGCGGTGGTTCTGGGTCCGGGGGGTGTCGTGGGAGTCGGTTGGTCCGTGTAGGGGCATGGACAGTGGGTGGGCCTTCTGCGGAGTTTCAAACGTCTAGCGGGTGATGGGTTCGATGCCTGCGCAGATGACGATGGCGGTTGGGGCGCGCGGCGGGGGCATGACGCGGGACCGGGAGCTGGTCCGGTTTGTCGGGCGGCACGGAGCGGTAGCGATGGATCACGTCATGGCGAGAATGGGCGTTGGGCGCACTGCGGCCTATCGGCGCGCGGCGGCCTGCATGGAGCGCGGGCTGTTGGATCGGCTCGACCTGCTGCGCGATGAGCCGAGCCTGCTGCGGGCTACTCGAGATGGCCTGCGCTACGCCGGGCTCGGCCTCCCTGTCGCCGCTGTCTCGCCCGGATCGGTTGACCACTGGCTGCGCTGCGCATCGACGTCGCTGCTGCTCGCCCGGGAGTTCGGGGCCGAGCGCATCTTGACCGAGCGCGAGCTGCGCCTGCTTGAGCGGATCGAGGGGCAGCCGATTGCGAGCGCGAAGGTCGGCGAGCTTCCAGGTGGGGAGCCCCGATTGCACCGCCCTGACTTGGCGATCCTCACCGACGAGCGCCCAATCGCGGTCGAGGTCGAGCTGACCCCGAAGGGCGCGGGCCGACTTGACCAACTGATCCGCGCCTGGCGACGGGCGAGCTGGGTGGGAGAGGTCCGCTACCTCTGCGAGCCGGGAGCGACACAGCGCGGAGTCGAGCGGGCCGTGCAGAAGGTGCGAGCCGAGGGGCGGGTTCGCATCGGAGAGGTGGTGTCGCGGTGAGGCGGGGGCGAAACTACCCGGTCCTTGAACGGGCCGAGCACCTGTGGTCTTTCAGCATCCCGTTTGCGGTGGGCTTGGCGCTCGGCTTCGTCGCCTTGGTGGCGCTGCGCTCGGCACGGCTGCGCTGGACGTGGGCGCTGCTCGGAGCGCCGCTCGCCTACCTGCTCTGGTTCTTGGACTGGCAGGCCGGGCTCTGCTGCGCGAGCGCCACGGCCACTACGGCCGGGGCCGGGCTCTACTGGCACCTGAAAGACATCGAGCGCGGCGGCGAGGAAGCGCGCGCGGTGCGCGAAGCGATTGGGCCGTTTCACGCCGCGCGCTCTTGGGCGGCTCAGAGGCGGGTCAGCCAGCAACGGGTGCAGCCTGCACGCAGGGACGCGCTCGGGCGTGCCCAGGAGGACCGCCTGGCGCTCGGACGAACGCGCAAAGGCGGCGTCTACCACGTTCCGCTCGGGCTCTCGCGCGGGGTCCATGCCTTCGTGATCGGCGCGACCGGCGCCGGCAAGACCGTCACCCAGGCCGCCATCGCCCAGGCCCACATCCTCGCCGGCCACTCGGTGATCGTGATCGACCCCAAGGGCGACCGCTACCTGTGCGATGTCCTGCAAGAAGCGGCGAAGCACGCCGGGGTCCGCTTCCGGGGCTGGTCCCCGACCGCTCGCGCGGTCTATAACCCGTTTGCTCGCGGCGGGCCGACCGAGATAACCGACAAGGCGCTTGCCGGGCATCGCTGGTCAGAGCCCCACTACGAGCTGGCGACCCAGCGCCTGCTCCTGCACGTCTTGACGACGATGCAGGCGGCGGGACAATGGCCCCCGACGCTCTCGGGGATCGTCCGCCACATGGACCCCGACCGACTCGACCTGTTGGCCCAGGGAGTCGGCGGGGATCTCGCGGCGCGCGTGTCCGATTACGTCGATGGCCTCTCGGCTCGGGGCCGCTCAGACCTCGGCGGCGGTCGGGACCGGCTCGCGGTCCTCTCAGACGGCGAGCTCGGGCCGCGCCTGGACCCGGCGCTGGGCAAGGGGCCGCAGATCAACCTGGCCGAGTCCCTTCGGCGGCGAGAGGTCGTCTATTTCCACATGGACGCCGACCGCTTCCCGGCTGCCTCGCAGCTGCTCGGCGCGGCGCTGGTGATCGACCTGGTGACGCTGACCGCCGACATGCAGGGGAGCGAGCTGGGCGGCCTGCTGGTGATGGACGAGTTCGCCGCGCTCGCCGCCGAGCAGGTATCGCGCCTGTTCGGTCGCGCCCGCTCGGCTGGCCTCAGCGTCCTGCTCGGGACGCAGAGTCTTGCCGACCTTCGCGGTGCGCGGCCCGATGACGACTCAGACACCCTGACCGAGCAGGTGCTGACGAACATCGAGTTCGCCGTGGTGCATCGGGAGGCAGACCCGGACTCTGCCGAGCGGCTGGCACGAATGGCCGGGACGCGCCCGGCCTGGTCGACCACGGAGAAGGTCGGCGGGCGGCGGGATTTGCTGACGCCGCGAGAAGGGACGCGGACCCGTGCGCGAGAGTTTGTCGTCTTGCCCGACGAGATCAAGCGGCTGGCGACCGGAGAAGCCGTCCTCATCAATCCGACCGCGAAGACTCCGGAGGAGATCGTCCGAATCTTTGCGCCGAGGGAGTTGAACGGCGGTGGCTAAAAAGCTCGCCGCATCAATCCCCAGGATCGCCCTGACGCCGCCTGAGGCGGCTGCGGCGATTGGGGTTGGCCCTGACTTCTTCGACGCCAACGTCGCGCCAGAGCTTCGCGTGATCCGGCGCGGGCGCAAGCGCCTCGTCCCGGTCAGCGAGCTTGAACGCTGGACGGCAGAGAACGCCAGCCGCGCATTTGGGGAGCTGGCGTGACTCGTGGGCCCCACTGCGAGGTGCCGACCGCGCGAAACCAGGCGCAGCTTCTAGGCTCCCCGTCATGGCAGATGTCCCAGAGCAGAAGGCGCGACGGGCAGTGCGGGACGCTCAGACGAAGTTCGAGCGCGAGCAGGCCGCTACTCAGGAGGCACGACGCAAGGCATTTGCCGATGCGCAGAAGGCGGGACTCACTCTGCGAGACATCGGCGAGGAGGTCGGCTTGCACCACACGCGCGTGCTCCAGATCATTCGGGGAGAGTAACCAACTTGGTGAGTATTCCTCACCAAGACTGCTAAGCTCACCGGAATCAAAAAGCGGCGACCCACCGTGCGATGAACACGACGGGCCGCCTGACCACAAGGAGGCTGTGCTCCTCATGGCTGATCGCAACCCTACGGATTGCGGCGAGTTCGCTCTCAGCGACTACGCCGCCGAAGAGATGAAGGCCCAGCGCGTCGTTCTGGGGTTCCTGCTCGAAGAGCATCCATCCCGGCTCACGATTCCCGAGGTGTGCCGGGCGCTGTACGCGCACCCGGGCGACTTCGACACCAACGATGTGGTCGAGCGGGCGATCCGCGAGCTGGACGGCGCGGGGCTGATCCATTGCGACGGTGGCTATGCCGTCCCAACCCGCGCCGCGCTCTGCTTCGACCGGCTGGAGATGGACTGATGGAGGTCGCCACGCGGTTCGGCGAGAACCTGCGCCGCCTTCGCGAAGGGGCCGGCATCTCCCAGGAAGAGCTCGGGCTGCGCTGCTCGCTCCATCGGACCGAGATCGGTCTATTGGAGCGAGGGGCGCGGGTCCCTCGCATCGACACGCTGATCAAAATCGCAAGCGGCTTAAGCGTGCGGATCGACTGCAAGCTCCTCGCTGGGATCAGCTGGACCCCCGCCACGACTGAAGCGGGCGGATTCAGGATCAAGTCGCGTACCGAGCTGCATGAAGAGTTGATGGAGCGGGCCGCCGCTTTGCGGGCAGGTCAGACCGAGACCGTGGACGCCGTCCAGTTGGTGCACGAAGCGCGCGACGAGCTAGAGGAGCGTGCACGTCGGTACGAGGATTCCTGATGGCCGAGGGGATCAGGAAGCGACACTCGAAGAGTTGCAGCACCCGCGATGGCGGGCGCTGCAACTGCAAGGCGGGCTGGGAGGCGTCGATCTACCTGGCGCGAGAGGACAGGCGGATCACCAAAGCGTTCCCGCGTGAGGCAGAAGCAAAGAGCTGGCGGGCCGATGCCAAGCGCGCCAGCGAGCAGGGGGGAATACGACCGACGCCGCGATCCTCTTGCACCCTCATAGAGGCCCTGCGGCGATTCATCGCCGGGATGGAGGCGGGGACCGTTCGCCCGAAGGGCCGCGAGCGCTACAAGCCAAACACGACCCGCTCCTACGAGCGCGCCCTGCGGGTCCACATCGAGCAGTCGGACCTTGCTGAGATCAAGGTGCCCGAAGTTCGACGCCGTGACCTCCAAGACTTCGCCGACGAGCTGCTCGCGGCGGGGCTTTCGCCCGGCACCGTCAGCAACGTCCTCAACCCGATTCAGGCTTTCTACCGCTGGGAAATCGACCGCGACGAACTAACCTACAACCCTTCCGAGAGGATCGACCTCCCTAACGGCGATTCCAAGCGCCCGAAACGGGTGGCTTCCCCGGCGGAAGCGGCTGCCCTGCTCGCCGCGCTCGACACAGAGGACCGGCCGGTTTGGGCTACGGCCTTCTACGCCGGACTGCGACGAGGCGAGCTACAGGCCCTTCGTGTCTGCGACATCGACCTCAAGGCGAATCTGATTGCCGTCGAGCGCGGCTGGGATCAGGTGGAGGGGGCAATTGAGCCGAAGTCCCGTGCCGGGCGGCGCACCGTGCCGCTGCTGGCCGTCCTACGGGACTACTTGACGCAGCATCTGCGCAGGATGGGGCGCAGCGGGGACGACCTCGTATTCGGTCGCTCGTCTGCCCAGGCGTTCTATGCCTCGACCGTCGATGGGCGGGCAAAGCGCGCCTGGAAGGCGGCGAACAAATGCGAGCACCCGGCGGGGGAGAGGGAGGGCTGCAAGCCAGAGCTGTTGGTGCCGATCAGCCTGCACCTGTGCCGCCACACCTTCGCCTCGCTGCTGATCGATTCGGGGGCCAACCCGAAGGCGATTCAGGAGTTCATGGGGCACTCGAAGATCCAAACGACCTTCGACGTTTATGGACACCTGCTGCCCGGGAGCCGGGATGAGGTCAGGCGGCGCATGGACGCCTACTTGCGAGGGGACGACGACCCCTCGCGGCCTGCATGATCGTTGTCTGACTGTGGCACCGACTGTGGCACGGCGGCTCTCGGAACGACCGAGCGCCGCTTCTCGCGGCTCAGCCGACAGCCCGCATTTCCCCTTGCAGAGCCGATCCCAACAGAAAACGCCCCTCCGGGGAGGAGGGGCGTTTCTGGGGTTACTACAGGGAGGAGAGATATGTATCTCTATATATGTGGATCCGTGGGAGGTAGGTGGGCCCTTATGTGCCGCGGGGCGAGTCGATGGGAGTCAACTGCCATATATGCGGCGCCGGACCCGACCAGGAAGTTTTGTAAGCCCTTTATCGATCCTCTCTCGTAAATCCTTGAATCAAGATACGAACATACGTGCGATTTGTGTGTGAGGCGAGTCACAGAGACCTTCGAGATGCCTCTGCAGCTCGCTTTAAGCGATTGTTCTACCCAATTCTAAGGTGTCGCTAAACATCTGGCAAGGGCTTCTTATGGATTGCCAGATGGACGGTTGTACCGTTCCTGCGTGGCGAAGACCGGCTCCAAGGTGCGGATCGACGCTGTATTGGCCGAGCGGGGCCTCTTTCCGTCGCGCTCAGCCGCGGCGGGCGCGGTCCGTGCCGGCGAGGTTCGCGTGGGCCAGGACGGACCCGTGGCGCTTCGACCCAGCCAGCTGGTCGACCCGGAGGCCGATTTCCGCCTCGAGCAGGGGCCGCGCTTCGTTTCCCGCGGCGGGATCAAGCTCGACAATGCCATCGAGGCCCTCGGCATTGCGGTTACTGGGCGCGACTGTCTCGATACGGGCGCCTCGACCGGTGGCTTCACCGACTGTCTCCTGCAGCGCGGCGCCGCGCACGTGGCGGCTCTCGATGTCGCCTACGGCCAGATCGACCTGCGCATGCGCGAGGATCCCCGCGTGACCGTGATCGAGCGACTCAACGCCCGTGCGCTTTCCCCTTCCGACCTGCCCTTCAGGCCGGATTTGGCCACCGTCGACGTTTCCTTTATCTCGCTGACCAAGGTGCTGCCGGCCGTCGCCGACTGCCTGGCGCCCGGAGGTGAGGTTCTGGCCATGGTCAAGCCCCAGTTCGAGCTCGGCCGCGCACGGGTTCACAAGGGCGTCGTGCGCGACGCGGCCGATCGCCACGAGGCCATCCTCTCGGTGGCTGCGGCCGCAGGCGAGCTCGGGTTGCCGGTGCGCGGCGTGGCTTCTTCCGGCCTGCCCGGTCCCAAGGGCAACCGCGAGACCTTTGTCTGGTGCGGGGGCGAAGGGGAGCCGCTCGCCGACCTTCCGGACGCCGTTCGCGAGGTCGACCCGTGAGCAACCGGGTTGCCGCCCTGATCACCCACGGGC
>DATCPU010000374.1:0-3247 GCA_036569925.1 Candidatus Dormiibacterota bacterium | reverse complement strand
GTGAAAACCAGGGCGCCCAGGACAACGACGACCGCCGCAACTGAAAGTCGCCTCCCTCGCACCGCTCAAATGTAGAGAGAAACGCCGGATTTCACAAATCACGGCGTCAAAACTATCTTCAGAGCCTCGCGATTGTCGTAGAGCTCGTAGGCCTCCGCTGCCTGGTCGAGCTTCATGTGGTGGGTGACGAGCGGCGACGGGTCGAGCTTGCCGGCCTCGAGCAGGCCCAGCACGCGGTCGAGGTGGGCGATCACGTTGGCCAGCCCGAGCCGCAACGTCAAGCCCTTGAGCCAGGCGAGACCGAGCGGCACCTCGCCTTGGCCGGCATAGGCGCCGATCCCCGACACGGTGCCGGCGTCACGGGCGAGGCTGACCGCCATCGCCAGGGGGCCGGGGTCGCCGACCGCGTCGACGACCACGTCGACGCCGCGGCCCTCGGTGGCCCCCCGCACGGCCCGCTTCGGCTCGTCCTCCTCGAGGTGGAGAGGAACGGCGCCGAAGCGCTCGGCCATCGACAGCCGCTCCTCGACCGAGTCGATCGCGAAGACCTTGGTTGCCCCCGCCGCCAAAGCCGCCTGTACCGCACAGAGCCCGACCGGGCCGAGGCCGAGCACGGCAACGGTGTCACCGGCCCGCGTGCCGGCATGGGCGATCGCGTGGTAGCCGGTCCCCATCACGTCGCCGGCGAAGAGCGCCACCTCGTCGGACATTCCCTGCGGAACCTGCCGCAGGGTCAGGTTGGCGCGCGGGACCAGCAGCTGCTCGGCCTGGGCGCCCTGCAGGTCGCCCAGCTTGGAACCGTGGCCGAAGGTGCGCCCACGCTCGCAGCGGTGGTAATCACTGCGCAGGCAGGCGGTGCAGGTGGCACAGGCGGTGTGAAAGCAGCCGAGCACGCGGTCGCCGGCGGCAACGCGCTCGACGTCGGGGCCGGCGGCGAGCACCGTACCGACGAACTCGTGCCCGATCGTGAAACCCGGCTCGACCGGAACGCGACCATGGTAGATGTGGAGGTCCGAGCCGCAGATCCCGCTCGCCTCGACCCGCACCACCGCATCGTCGGCGGAGACGATCTTGGGATCGGCCTTCTCCTCGATCCGAACCTCGCCAGGAGCCTGAAAGGTGACGGCGCGCATGCGCCGCCAACCGTATCCGACCGGGGCCTACCCGACGCTGACGCCGGCTACCTGGAAACGCCCGGAATCGACACCCGGGTTCGCGGTCTCGGCGATCCGCGCTTCCAGCGACAGCTCGCGCTCGAAATCGGCCTCCTCGCCATGGCGGAAGGAGACGTCCTGATCCTCGAGCAGCTCGATGAAGACCTCGACGAAGCGGGCGTCGAGCTGCTTGCCGGAGACGCGGCGCAGCTCCTGGATCGCCTCGTAGCTGGAGGTCGGAGTGCGGTAGGAGTCGCGCGCGGTCATCACGTCATAGGTGTCGGCGACGGAAATGATCCGCGCCAGTTCGGGAATCGCGTCGCCTTCCAGGCCACGCGGGTAGCCTTTGCCGTCGATCCGCTCATGGTGGGCGAGGATGAT
Organism: Candidatus Dormiibacterota bacterium; assembly: GCA_036569925.1. Classification (GTDB taxonomy): domain Bacteria; phylum Chloroflexota; class Dormibacteria; order Dormibacterales; family Dormibacteraceae; genus Palsa-872. The sequence goes on along the minus strand of DATCPU010000374.1, from coordinate 1,712 downwards.
GTCGGCGACCGGTCCGTAGCCGTCCAGCGAGGAAACGACACGGGCGCCCTGCTGCGGATGGCGGCGGATCAGCATCCAGTCTTCGTCGGTCAGCGGCACGTTGGCCTTCAGGATCCGGTCGGGGAGGATGAACTTGCCGATGTCGTGCAGCAGCGCCGCGATGTGGACCAGCTCCTCCTGCTCTTTGGAGAACCCGGCCTTGTTGGCGATCGCCCGCGAGTAACGGGCGACGGCGGCGCTGTGGCGGGCGGTCATCTGGTCCCGCAGGTCGAGCGTGCGCAGCAGCGCGCTCAACATCCCCACCTGGAAGCTGGCCAGCTGCTTGCCTCGCACCTCCAGCTCGCGAGCGCGCTCCTGCGACTTGATCAAGGCGCCAAGCAGGTACTGGAAGGTGATCAGGACGATGCCGAACAGAGCGACCCCGGCAAGGCCGATCTGGACATAGAGGAAGGCGACGCCGACCGCCATCAAGGCCGCCGCCAGCTCGGAGGGAAGCAGCGGAATCATCGCAGTGCGCACCTTCTCGACGAAGGAGCTGCGTTCCAGGTAGCAGGTGTAGGCGCCGATCATCAGGAAATTCATCGCTATCCCGAGGGCAAAGGCGCCGAAGACGAGGACGAAGAAGGCGGGATCGGAGGTGGTGATGCCGGCGCTGGATATGACTTCGCTGAATCCGACGCCGACGATCAGCGGGATGGCCATGAAGGTGAGGGCGTTGACGAGCAGGTCGGGCAGACCTTCACGGAAGCGAAGCCATCCGACGAGGATGGCGAAGATGCCGATCAATGCCGCCGGCGTTCCACCGAGGAAGACGATGGCCAGGACGAGGGCCAGGAAGCTGCCGGAAATTTTCAGGCGAGATTCGGTCTCGATCGACATGATGTCGCTGAAAGCCGAGAAGCCGAGCAGGATCGCGAACAGCGCCCAGTTCCAATTGGCGTTTGGCGCCTGCCAGACAGCAGCAGCGACGACGATGACGACGGCAATCGCCATCAGCGCGGTGCTCAACCGTGTGGGCCGCTGGTTTTCCATGGATCGCGCCTGGGCCGGTCGCCTGCTCTGGCTCAGTCTCGGGGGATTTCGCGCGCATGCGGCGATTCCTCCGACTGGGGATCCAGCTTGCAACGACCGCAACCTGCCCATCTCAAGTTAGACGCTCGCCATGCGTGCGGCAAGCGACATCGACCAACTGGCCAAAACCTTGCAATTTCCGCAAAAAGCCGAATCATCCGGCCAAAAAAGCGCAAAGGGCACCATATGGCGCCCTTTGCTACTGGAAGACAGGCACCAAAGGGTCCCTGTCGGTGTCTCAAAGTCTTATCGTTTAAACCACATTCGTTCTATCCCTTCGGTCGAAGCCCATAACCCCGCTCTGCACAAGCTCGCAGGAGGAATCTCTCGATCTGCTGGCAACTTTGTAGCACAACTTCGCGAAAACCTGTGCATCTGCAACGAAACTTGTGCATAAACACCGTAGGACTTGACCTCAGAAATGGGTAAATCACGCCTACGCGACCCTCTGAGGCGCCCCCCCTTCCGCCGCCTGGCGCTCTCCTACGCGGTCAACGAGATGGGCGACTGGATCGGAATCGTCGCCCTCTCGCTGCTTGTCTTCGAGCGGACCGGCAGCGCGATGGCGACGGCGGCGCTGTTCATCGGCGTCGGCTTCCTGCCGGCGCTGATGACCCCGTTCTTCGTCGCCCGCCTGGAGC
>DATCPU010000373.1:0-2477 GCA_036569925.1 Candidatus Dormiibacterota bacterium | reverse complement strand
GCCGCAGCCTTTGGCCTATGCCAACCACATTTTCGGAGGAGGTCGTCAAATGAGAGAAGCGATCGGGAATCGCGTTGGACCCGCCAGTGGCGTTCTGTTCTTCGTCTTGCTCATGAGTGGGGCGATGATTCACGGCTATCCAGACATCAGGCCGTCGGATTCGCAGTTGACGAGTTGGTTAGCGAACCTCGATGTGAACAGATTCATGGCAGGGGCCAACATCGAGGCTATCGGCGTCATGCTTTTCATTCCCTTCGCCGCGTGGCTGTACGGTCGGTTGCGGCAGGGCCGAAGGGACGCATCGATTCCCGCCATAACGATGCTCGCGGCCGGCGCGGGCTGGGTCGCATTCACGCTGCCGATCCTTGGTGCTTGGGCCGGGCTGGCGAACCAGGCTCGAACGGGCCTGGATGTCCGGGTCGCCCAAACTGTGGTGTCGATTAATCAGGCGTCGTACGACATGACCGCGATCGTCCTTGGGCTGACCATGCTTGCAGCAGGAGTGGCCATCGTTCAAGGCGGTGCGATGTCGCAATGGGTGGGCTGGGCGGCGATCGTCATCGGAGTGATCTACGTGGTGACGTTGTCCTTTGGCGTCGACGCCACCCCGGCAGGGATTCTTGGATACGTGTGGATTTTCGCGGTCGCCTGCTACTACACCTTCCGACCGACCCGCAAGCGCCAGGCGGTTGCTACCGCCGACCACCAGCCTGTGGTGGCCGGGCTGCCGGCTACGAGGTAAAGTTTGCGACTTCTCTCAGAGGGCCCGCCCGAGCACGTTGCTCGGCGCGGGCTCTAAATCCCAGAGTTCATGATTCGATTCCCTGCGCGAGCCCGAGGACGATAAGGACCTACGATATATCCCCCGTCTAGGCGGGTTGCGCGGCCAGTCTCTCGAGGAGTCTTATGACGTAGTCGGGATTAGGCAGAGAAGCCATCTCGGCCTCCAGCCGCTCCGCGTTTTGCTTGTGGTCACATCTTCTAACACGGCAATCGCGGCGAGCCGCACGTCCTCCGACGTCGTCTCAAATGGGTTCAGCACGCGCCCTATGTGAAGGGCCTGGCAGCGGGCAGCGTTGAACGGCTGGTCTGCACCGATCGGGAGGAGCACCATCGGGAGACCGTGGGCGAGCGCACCGACCACGCTGCCTGATCCTGCGTGCGACACAACCAGCTCGCAATGTGGGAGCAGAAGAGCTTGCGGGATGTAGCTTCGAACGTGGACATTGGACGGCTGTGGACCGAGCACCTGGGGGTCGAACTCCCGGCCGACTGTGACGACGACATCCAGAGGCAGGTCGCGCAGCCCCGACAAAACTCGCTCGAAAAGGTCGCCCGACTCGAGGTTGAAGATCGTGCCTAGCGTGAAGTAGACGAGCGATCGCGGGGCGCGCCGTGCGAGCCAAGATGCGTCATCGCCGGTGCCGGCGCCCTCGGGTTCGACGGCTCGAATGGCGTGAGCGTTCGGTGGGAGCGGGTACGCCGCGTCGCGGAAGCTCGGCGGAAACGGGTAGATGACCAAATGCCGTCGCAGCATGGCCAACTCTGGGTCGGGCGGCAATCCGTGCTCATTGCGAAGGGAGTTGAGCGGTTCCCGAATTAGCTCTAACCGGACGAGGGCGCCGCTGGCAATGGTGATCACAGTCGCGTACGGGATCCCCAGGGCTTCGGCGGCCACGAGCGCTCCGAAGTCCATCTCGTCGCAAACGACGATGTCCGCGTGCCACGCCTCGCAGAGATGGCGAACCTGTGTGGCACGCTCGCGCGCTGTCCTACCGGCGTAGCCGTCACGTATAGCCCGCTCCTCCCGCGCCAGGTCAAGCTCAAGAAGGGGGGTGCGTTCGGTCGTTTCGAGCAACGTGCGGCCGCCGGTATCGCACCCGCTGAAGCCCGCTTCCGCCACGGCCGCCATCATCCCCGGCTGCGCCCCGAAGGCCACGTTGTGACCCGCGCTTTCAGCGGCGCGAGCGAAGGGAACTAGCGGAAGGAAGTGGCCGGTTCCCCCCGCAAACGTGAACAGCATTCGGGGCATTCCAAGATTCTGGTCCACAGGTTTGCGTTGCGACGGCTGATTTGACCGGTGTCGGTCGACAGCGACCGACCGACATCACTCCGGGAGCTCGACTGCTATGCGGCTGGCGTCGACCGTGAAGGTGATGGTGGCGGTGACGCTGCCGTTCAGGTCGAACAGCTGCGTGTTGCCCGCGCCCGAGAATCCATCTCCGTCCTCGCTCAGCGTGGCGCGCACTCGAATCTTCGAGGTGCCCACCAGGTCACTGGTGGCGCTATATCGAAAGTTCCTGAACGTGATGCCGATCTGACGCTTTGCCTCCAAGTTGGCCCACGACCCATACGAAGGACTTGCAAGCGACGCTGGCTTGAGGTCGTTCTGCGACGACCGCAGCGCACCACCGCCGTCCGCCAGAACCACAAGTACCTTCGCAGTCGGCCGGCCAGGCACAGTCACAGTCACGTCC
>DATCPU010000372.1:0-4919 GCA_036569925.1 Candidatus Dormiibacterota bacterium | reverse complement strand
GGAGGCGAGCCGCTGGGCGGCGCAGCTGAAGCTCGCCACTCCAGGGATCGTCTCTACCCCGATCGGTCCCGTAACGAGATTGGGGTTGTAGACGCGGATGTCGCTGGATCCTTGGCCCATCGCGCTCGAGCCGAGCAGCAGAACCTGGCCCGCCGTCATGTAGGCCTTGACCATGGTCCGACGGGTCAACGCGCCGTTTCCATACGACCCGGTGCGCCACTCGGTGTTGGCGCGGTTGCCAGACGCTCCGTTGGGCCAGAGGTTCGCGCTGCCTGCCGCCAGAACGGGTGCCGCGCTCGCAAGCACCGCCAGGGCCGAGCATGCGGCCGCCAGCGTCACGCGGCCTCGGGCGCCCTTAAACAAGGACCGCACTCACGAGCAGGCGATGGGTGTCGCTCAGGATCGACGGGTCCCAGGCGCCCGTGCAGGTGATGAGCGTCAACGAAGGCACCTTGCTGGGAACGAAGAGGGAGGCGACCCTGGCACCCGCAGCAACGATGCGCCTCGCGGTCACCCTGAACGTCAGCCGGATGCCGTCCCCGCGGACGATCGTCACGGTGTCGCCGGCGCGCAGCTCGCTGAGCCGGGTGAAGACGGCCGAGCCTGTCCACCAGTCGACGTGGCCGTTCAGAAGGGCGTTTCCGGGCTGCCCGGGCACTGGCCCGAGGTTGTACCAGGCGACGTCGCGATAGTCCTTGGGGGTGAGCATCGTCCGGTTGGCGTCCAGGCCCCGCGCTTCGATCCTGGCGTTGACCCCGATCTTCGAGATCATGAGTCGCGCTGGAGACGGGTCGGCCGCCGGCGGCCCGGCGGGGGCAGCCCGGTAGCCCTCCGGCGCGGCGGAGACGGCGAGAGGGATTGGAGCCGGAACCCCAGATAGCGCAACATCCGGCGCGATCGCAGCCACGAGGCACAGGACCAGAACCAGACCACGGCCAAACATTTGCGCGATTCTAGGCTGCGGGCCCCCCAAAATCGTGCATTTGAGGGTCAAATCGTCCCCGGTGAGCCGGGTACAAGGCCGGTCGAGGCGTTGGGGAGGCTCCCGCGTTTTGTGTTGAGAGTAGGGATCGACGAGGGACGCAACCGCCGCTCAGATGACAGTTTTGCGGGACCTCGCCGAGCCCGGCCTGGACTGGCGGCGGGCCCCACACGCGTAATCGCCAGGCGCGGGCAGCCCTTCGGTCATGGCCGGGGGAACCCCGGCCAACCCTGCCCCGCTGGGTAATGGCCTTACGGTCCTAAACTTTCTTTGTGGCCATCGCTCACGCGAGCTTCGGGCGTACCAAGCACCAGAGCAGCCGGGTGATCTTTGGCGCCGCGGCCCTCTCCTCGGTGAGCCAGGAGGTCGCGGACCGAGCGCTCGATCTGTTGATGCGGCACGGCATCAATCACATCGACGTGGCCGCTTCGTACGGCGACGCGGAGCTGCGAGTCAAGCCCTGGCTGCGAGGAGGGGCGCGAGAGTCGTTCTTTCTCGCCACCAAGACCGGGGAGCGGAAGGCCGCGGCCGCGCGAGAAGAGCTGCATCGATCGCTCGACAGATTGGGTGTCGACCATGTTGACCTATGGCAGCTGCACAACCTGGCCGACCCAATCGAGTGGGACATCGCCTTGAGTCCGGGCGGCGCGATCGAGGCTGCAATGGAGGCGCGCGAGCAAGGCCTCGTCAAATGGATCGGCGTCACGGGTCACGGCGCGCAGATCGCCGCCAACCACCGCCGAAGCATTGCGCGCTTCGACTTCGACTCAGTCCTGCTGCCTTACAACTTTGTGACCATGCAGTCGCCCTATTACGCAGAGAACTTCGAAGCCCTCGCCGCTGCATGCGCTGAGCGCGGCACGGCGGTGCAGACGATCAAGTCGATCGCGCTGCGTCCGTGGGCGGGGCACAAGCACACGCGGTCGACGTGGTACCAGCCCCTGGAGGACCAAGCGGACATCGACCAGGCGGTCTGGTGGGTTCTGGGGCAGCCGGGCATTTTCGTGAACACGGTCGGCGACGTGGACCTCCTGCCGCGAGTGCTCGACGCCGCGGAGCGATTCGAGCAGAGACCCGACGACGGAGTGATGCAATTGCTGGTGAAACGCTCAAGAGCCGAACCACTATTTGTATAAGGCGCCCTCCCCGCTCGCCGGGGAGGTGGTGGGCGAAGCCCGCCCGGAGGGGACGTGCTAGCGCCTGCGGCTGATCACCATCTGGTCACCACGACCTTCTTCTTGGTGAAGAACTCGATCCCGTCGGTGCCGTGCACGTGAAGGTCGCCATAGAACGACCCCTTCCAACCGCTGAATGGGAAGAAGGCGAACGGCTGGGCGATCGGCACGTTGATCCCGGTCATGCCGGCTTCGACGCGTTCGCGGAACTCGCGTGCGGACTTTCCCGATTGCGTGAAGATCGTCGCCATGTTGCCGAGCGCCATCCGGTTGGCCTGCTCGATCGCTGCGTCCAGCGTCGCTGCGCGTGCGACCGACAACACCGGGCCGAAAATCTCCTCGCGTCCGACCGCCATCTCGGACGTCACGTTGTCGAGAATCGTCGGACCAAGGAAAAAGCCTGGCCTGGACATCTGACCCCGGCCATCCACTAGCAGCTCGGCCCCCTCCGCGACGCCTTTCTCGACCCAGCCGGCGACGCGGTCGCGATGGTCCGCGCGAATCAGCGGTCCGACCTGCACACCCTCCTGATCGCCGGGCCCAACGACCATCTTGGCCGCTGCCCTCGCGAGTGGCCCGATAAGGCCTTCCGCGGCGTCACCGACGGCCACCGCAACGGAGCCCGCCAGGCACCGCTCACCTGCGTTGCCGAACGCCGAGTTGAGGATCGCGGGCATGGCAATCTCCGGATCGGCGTCGGGCATCACAACGATGTGATTCTTGGCCCCGCCCAGGGCCTGGACCCGCTTGCCGTGCGCGGCGGCGGTCGTATAGACGTGACGCGCCACGGGCGCTGAGCCGACGAAGGAGATCGCGTTGACGTCGGGATGCACCAGCAGCGCATTCACCGCGTCACCGGCTCCGTGCACGACGTTCAGCACGCCTTCCGGAAAGCCCGCTTCAAGGAAGATCTCAGCCAGGCGCGCCGCGCCAAGGGGCGTGCGCTCCGATGGCTTGAGAACGAAAGTGTTCCCGGCCACAACGGCGAGCGGGAACATCCAGAGTGGGATCATCACAGGGAAGTTGAAAGGCGGGATCCCGGCGCACACCCCGACGGGGTAGCGATAGAGATCCTGGTCGACGCCACCCGATACGTCGCGCAACGTGCGTCCCTGGAGCAACGTCGGCGCTCCGCACGCGAAGTCCACCACCTCGATGCCGCGGCGCACCTCGCCGCGGGACTCTTCGAGGGTCTTTCCATGGTGCCGCGTGATGATGGCGGCCAGGTCCTCGAAGTGCTCTTCGAGCAACGCCTTGTAGCGGAACATCAAACGAACCCGCTCCATCAAGGCGGTGCGGGACCAGCTTCTGTACGCTGCGGCTGCCGCTTGCACCGCAGCGTCGACCTCTTTGGCTCCCGACATCGGGACCTCGCCGATTACCTCGCCCGTGGCCGGGTTGAAGATGGGCAGAGAACCATCGACGTCGGGGCTGCGCCACTGCGACCCGATGAGGTTGGCGATCATCGGACACAATCTTGCACGGTCGTGCGTGCTGGCGCCCCGCACCCCAACCCTCTCCCCTGAAGTGGAGAGGGAGAAATTAGCGGAGTAGGCCGCCTTGCCAGGGCTGTCCGGCGACTGCATTCAGGCCGCAAACCCAATGGAACACCTGGGCACCGTTACCGCCACCTCTTACAGTCATGCTCGCAACGACCAGGGAACCTGTGAACTGCGGGCTCGAGTTGCCGTCGCTGACATAGGAGACCTCCGGCAGGTACATGATCCCGCTCAGGTCCGTGGTGGCGCTCGGGCCGACCGACATGGTGCCGGCGAAACCCGTGGCGCCGTTACCGCCGAAGAGCACGAAGTTGTGAGTGCCCATCGGATCCCGCGTCCCCAACGCGGCTCCCGGAGCCAGGTCGTCCAGGCCGTTGAGCTTGGCCTTCGAGATGTCGAGTGTGCCGGTGTCGGACGAATCGAGCACTATCGCGACTGCGCCTGCCGAATCGACCGTGCCAGAGGCCGTGTAATTGGTGTTGGTGATCGTGCCTAGCGACAGGTTGGTGGCGTTGATGATCTTGTAGACGCCGCCGTTCATGGTGCCCCCACTCGGCGCGAAACCGTTGTAGATGCCGGGCTTCCAGTTACCGGATGCATCCTTCGCCTGCGCGGCGGTCACATACATCGGCGGTGGCGTGCCGGCGGCCACCGGCGCCGCGTTGTCGAAGTTGGTCGGCGGCGGGATGTTGGAGTTGTCAGGGAGCCCGCTGCCGTCGGTGGTGTGGTAGTTGAGGCTGTTGCCGGCGCCGCCGTTGTCGAGGAAGTTGGTCGGGCTGCCGGGACAGGTGGTGCCGTCGTAGTTGGTCTGCGTTCCGGGCACGCCGGTGGAGTGCGGCCCGTTGTTGGCGCCGAAACTTCCGTAGGCATAAACGGGACCGGTCACCGTTTGAAACGCAGCGCCGCCTCCGTTGATCATCGCGTCGCCGCTGACCGCGGCGACCGCGTAAACCGAGCCGTTGATCTGGGGGCCTGGCGTGCTCGCCCGGGCGGAGGCGTCAGTGGTCAAGGTCGAGAAGCCCACCATGCGCGCGAAGATGCTCGGCTGCTGGTGGCTGATGACCACGTCCAGAACGCTGGGGTAGTTCAGGATCCCGTTTGGCCGGTATGAGTCGCTCAATGTGATCTGGAATCCGGCGACGCTGTAAGTTCCAGCCGGGCAGCTGGCCGCGCTCGAGCAGGCTCCGGTCGGAACGCCGAAGCCAAGCGCCGGCGCAAGGTACTGCATCGCCACCCAGTGAGCTTTGCTCGGGCCCTGCGGTC
>DATCPU010000371.1:0-2379 GCA_036569925.1 Candidatus Dormiibacterota bacterium | reverse complement strand
GCCCAACCGGCGCCGCCACGTGGTTTCAGAGATCGCGCGAGTCAATGACTTCGTCGACGCGCTGGACAATCGCGACTTCGACAGGCTCGGCAGGCTCCTCAAGGAGTCGCACATCAGCCTGCGTGACGACTTCGAAGTTTCAACACCGCATGTGGACGCCCTGGTTGAAAAAGCATGGACCGCGCCCGGCTGCTATGGAGCCCGCATTATGGGCGCGGGGTTCGGGGGCAGCATTCTCGCCCTGATCCGGCGTGGCGCCGCCAAAGCGCTGTCGGCCGCGGTCGAGAGGCCGATCATCGTCTGCTCGACAGCCGACGGCGCCTATGTACGTCAACGCGCGGGAGGCGGCGCACCGTGAGCGATTGCCTGTTCCTCCCGTTGCCCCAAAGGGCCGCAGGCACTCGCGAGCTGTCCGGTTGGGAGGCGCTGTGGACATCGCTCGGCGAAGGCGAGGCCGAGCGTTTGACGATTGGCAAGGGCCTGGGTTGGAAGCCGATCGAGGTGCCCCGCCAGCTTTCGGCGAGAGAGGGCCACCAGGCGGTCTGGTACCGGACCGAGTTCGCGCGGCCTGATCACGTGGGTCGTGTGCTGCTGCGGCTCGGCGGTGCTTTTCTCGCGACCAATGCATGGCTCAACGGCAAGCTGCTGGGCTCCCACTATGGCTACTTCGCGCCATTCGGATTCGACCTGACCCCTTATCTGAAAGCCGAGAACCTGCTGGTCATCTGCTGCGAATCGCCAGTCGAGCCGCAACCCGACAAGAAGCACCACGTGATGGGCGTTTTCAACGATGGCGAGCTCCGCCCGTATCCAGCGTCGGCTTACTCGAGCCTGCCGGACCCTTACCGGTGGGAGGTGCCGATCGGCCTGTGGCGTTCGGTCGAGCTGGAGTACGTCGGTTCGATCACCATCGACTGGCTGCGCTTGAAGCCACACCTCGAGGCGAATGACGGGAGGCTCGAGGTCGAAGCCCGCCTTCGCAACCTGGACGGACGCAACATGGACGGCGAGGTCGAGCTGATCGTCTCGATGCCGGGCCGCGATCCCTTGCGTTTGCGACGCGATGTGCACCTGGGAGGGGGCAGCGAGCAGACCGTTTCGATGCGCCTCGCGATGCCCGGCGCGAAGCGGTGGGAGCCATGGCGTTTTGGAGGTCAGCCGATGTACCGGGCGGAGCTTGCCGCTCACGCCGGCGGCACCGAGTCCGCTCGTGTCGACGACACATTTGCGTTCAGGGAGCTCAAATGGGAGATCGGCCCGCGCCGGTGGAACTTCTCGGTGAATGGGCGCCAGATGTTCCTCAGGGGTGCTTGCTACGCGCCCTCGTATCGCCTCGATGAGCTGACCACAGAGATGATCGAAAGCGATCTGCGGGTTGCGAAGCAGGCCAATATCGACGCCCTCCGCGTCATGGCCAATGTACTTCCTGACGAGTTCTACCGGCGCGCGGATGCTGCGGGCATGCTGATTCTCCAGGAGCTCCCGCTGACAGGCATCTATGCGTATCACGCACGCGGAGATGACTCACGATTTTTCGAATCCGCAGCTCGGCAACAGCAAGTCGAGATGGTTGAGCTGCTGCGTAACCGGCCATCGGTCGCGATGTGGATCGCACACGATGAGCCTCCGTGGCTTTCGAGCAACGCCGACCTGGGTGACGTGAATGCGGTTCGGCAGAACCACCCGATTGACCAGGAGTTGAAGGCTTCCTTCGAGAGGCTTGATGCGACAAGGCCGGCGCTGGCGGCATCCGGAGAGATCGACCAGCACCTGATGTTCGGTTGGACCAACGGCTCCTGGCGCGAGCTGACCGAGGCCGAGCCTGTGATGGCCAGCGCTTTCGGGGCGCAAGCGCTGCCCTCGGCAGACTCACCGGTGTGGAAAGAGATCGCCTCCTCTTGGCCCGTCGCCGACGATGACGCGTCCTGGCGATTCGCGGGCTTTCAGCCTGTCAACTGGGCAGAGCGAGGCGTGGGCCTGCCCTCTGGCCAGAAGAGCCTGCACTCGTATATCGCAGCGTCTCAGTCATATCAAGCGGATGTGGTCCGGCTGGCCGCGGAGCATTTTCGAATCCGCAAGTTCGAGTCGTGCTGGGGTGCTTTTGCGTTTCACCTCGTCGACCCATTTCCCGCGATCGGATTCGGTTTGATGGACGGAGCACGAATGCCGAAGCCGGCGCTGGCGGCCCTGAAGGAAGCCTTCAAACCGACGCGCGTCATCGTCGTGCCGCTCACGTTTGAGCCGGGCCGCCCGTTCGGAATCCTGCAACGACCGGAGGTGGCCTTCAGTGCGCGGCTCGTGGTCGTGAACGACGACCCGATCGTTTCGGGGCGGGGTCTCATCCGCTGGTCGGTCACGCGAGAGCGGGCGGGCAAGCGC
>DATCPU010000370.1:0-17426 GCA_036569925.1 Candidatus Dormiibacterota bacterium | reverse complement strand
CAGGCGTCGGGCTGGTAACTGCCGCGCTGGGTGGGGTAGCTCCAGTTGTGCAAGCCGCGAGCAAAGCCATCGCGAACCCGCCGGAAAGAAGCCTGGAAAGGCTCATGGACAGTCAACGCTGGGGGTCATGCCGGCGTTACGCGATGTGGTGGCCGATTGGTTGCCGCGGGGCTTCCCCGATTACACAAGGCTGATCTGACCAGAACGACCGTCTGACAACCGCTCCTCATCGTGACGATCGGCTTCATCCGGAGCCAATCAAATTTGGAGGAGTGCTCACATGAATCAACTCGGAGCGTTAGCGGTCAAGGTCTTCAGTGGTGGCACCACTGCGGTGCTGATGACGCTGGGGGTCACCAGCGGCCTCGCAGACGCGTCGGTCACACCTACTCCGGCCCCGGCGTCGAGCAGCGCTGCGGTGGCGAGCCCGCTGGCAGGCGTGCGCGATGCGGTGCGATTCGCCGTGTTCGAGTCCGAGGCGGACGTGCTTCGCATCCCACAAGCCGCGTTCCGCGCCGACCTGAAGCGTGGCATCACGGTGGCGCGCCTGGCCAGGGAGCGGGGTTTGAACAAGGACCAGTTCGGCGACAGGCTCATCGTCAACCTGAAGCCGCGCCTGGCGCAGCTCGTGCGCCTTCGAGTAATCACCAAGGCGCAGGCGGACATCGTCATCGATCGCATTCAGCACGGCAACATCCCGTGGTGGGACGGGCTGGGCCGCTGACTTTCTCGTAACGCCATGCGGGCGGGGCGGTTGTCCCAAGCAGCCGCCCTGCCACCCTTTCTATGGTCGCGCTCTAGCTTTCCCGGCTATAGAGATCTGCTTCCACTTCTTGCGTTCCTCGATCCGGATCCTGGCGTCGCTCTTCGCGGCAATGGCCCGCAGCTCTCGCTGCAGCTTCAGGTAGCTGTTGAAGCGCACGATGTCCAGCGTTCCCTCGGCGATCGCGGCCTTGATTGCGCACCCGGGCTCGGTTTTGTGTGCGCAGTCAGTGAACCGGCAGCGCAGCGCCAGCTCCTCGATGTCCTCGAAGAGGTTGGCAAGGCCGTCCTCGCCTTCCCAGAGCTGCGCCTCGCGCAGGCCCGGCGTGTCGATGATCATCCCGCCCTTTGGCAGCAGCACGAGCTGGCGGTGGCTGGTCATGTGCCGCCCTTCTCCGGAGCTGTGGATCATGCGGGTGCGCATTACGTCCTCGCCGACGATGCGGTTGATGAGCGTCGATTTACCGGCGCCCGAAGGACCGAGGATCACGCCAGTCAGCGCCGGCTGAAGGCGCCGCGCGATCTCATCGATGCCCTGGCCGGTGATGCTGCTGGTGACGAGCACGGGGGTGCCCATCGCAACGGCCTCGAGCTCCGCGAGCAGCACGTCTGTGGAGTCCGTCACATCGGCTTTGGTCAGCAGGACGATGGGCACCGCTCCGCTCTGCCACGCGATCGTGAGGTAGCGCTCGATGCGTCGGGCGTTGACATCGGTGGCCGCAGCGACCACGAAGGCAACGTCGACGTTCGCCGCCAGCACCTGCTCTTTGGTTTCTCTCGACGAGACCTTGCGCGAAAAGACGGTGCGGCGCTCGAGGACGCCATGCACCGCGGACACCGGGTCGCGGTGGAGCACCGCCACCCAGTCGCCCACGGCGGGCAGCAGGACGGCATCGTTGCGCAGGTGGCGCCCGGCCACGGCGCGGGTGGGGCCGCTTGCGTCCTGAACGAGGTACTCCATGCCGAAGTCGGCGGTCACGCGAGCGGGTACGTAATCGCCGGTGTACGGTTTGAACTTTTCCTGGAAATAGGGATCCCAGCCCAGCAGTGCGAGCTGAGAGGTGATTTCAGTCGACAACGCGATCCTCCGGTAAAAAAACAGGTGGGCGGTATCGGTCCGCCCGCCGGAGGGCGCTTTAGACGAAAGCTCCGGAGGCGGCCGATGGCCGGAAAACGGTTAGTGCAAGCTCTGCCATTCGAACGTCACCTCCCTCTTTAATCAGACCGTCAGCCTATCAAACTCCTTTGAAGTCCGCTTTGCGCTTTTCGCCGAAGGCCTTGATGCCCTCCTCCGCGTCTTCTGAGACGAACACTCTGCTTATGGCCTCTCTCTCGATCGCCAAGCCCAGGTCCAGCGGCGCGCCGAAGCCTTGCTGGATCGCCACCTTGGCGTGGCCGATCGCGACGGTAGGGCCTGCCGCCAGCTTCTCGGCATACTCGATGGCGCCCGCGCGGCAGGCGGCTGCATCCGGGAACAGCTGGTCGACAAGGCCTAGCTCTTTCGCCTGGGCCGGCTTCAATGTGGTCGCGTTGGCAATGAGGTCGATCCCTTTCGACAACCCAACCAGACGCGGAAGACGCTGCGTGCCCCCCGAGCCCGGAAACAGGCCGAGGTTCACCTCGGGGAGGCCGATCTGATACGAGCCTTCGGCGGCAAATCGCAAATCGCATGCCAGCGCCATCTCGAAGCCGCCCCCGAGGCAGTGGCCTGCAATCACCGCGATGAAGATGAGTGGCGTGTTCTCCATCTTCCGAAACGCTTCGTGGGCCATGATCGCGGTCATCATTCGCGACCGAGCGCTGCCCGCCGCGAAGGCGCTGACATCGGCGCCGGCCGAGAAGAACTTCTCAGAGGCACTAGTCAACAGGACGGCGCGAATCTCCCCATCGTTGCGTGCATCATCGATCGCGCCGGCCAGCGACCTGAGGAACTTGTAGTCGTAGCTGTTGGCCGGCGGGCGGTCGAGGATGAGGATGCCGACATTGCCTTCCTTCTCGAGATTCACTCCCATCACGTCAATCCTCCAAAACGGCCCACCGGGCGACGGGGATAATTATCGAAGTACTGAAAGAAACCTACAGATGTAGAGGGGTGTGACACCTGATGGCAACCATGATCATCGAAGGCGAGCGGACAAAGGCCGTATCGGGCAAGACGTACGAGGTTCGCAATCCCGCGACCGGCGAAGTGGTCGATGTGGTTCCGTCGGGCGGACCCGCCGACGTCGACAAGGCGGCGCAGGCTGCGGCTAAGGCGTTTACCACCTGGTCCAAGCTGGCCCCGGCTAAGCGCGCGGAGATCCTTCACAAGGCCGCGCATCACATGCTCAGCAAAGTGGAGGAGATCGCTCCCATCCTGACGAAGGAGCAGGGTAAGACGCTGCTCGAGTCACGGCTCGAGGCGCAGCGCTTCGGCGAGAACATCGCGTGGTTTGCCGACCTTGCGGACAAAGTGCATGGCCAGCACGTCTCGCTGCCGGACACCACCACTTACGGACTGGTGATCCGCATGCCGATCGGAGTATGCGGCGCGATAGTGCCCTGGAACTTTCCGCTCACGCTGGCGGCGAACAAGGTCGCGCCCGCGATCGCGGCCGGCAATACCGTCGTCCTGAAGCCTGCCAGCACCACTCCGCTATCGACGCTCGCGTGCATCGAGGCGCTCATTGAAGGCGGCCTGCCGGAAGGGGTCGTCAACGTGGTGTTGGGCACCGCGACGGGTGAGGCCATTGTCGACAACCCGATCATTCGGAAGATTGCGCTCACAGGTTCGACGCCGACTGGCAAGAAGGTGATGGCTCGGGCCGCCGAGGGCTTGAAGAAGATCACGCTCGAGCTCGGTGGCAGCGACCCGTGCATCGTCCTCGACGACGCCGACCTCGATGCAGCGGTGAAGGGAATCTCGATTGGGCGCTACTTCAACTGCGGGCAGGCCTGCCTCGCTGTCAAGCGCCTTTACGTGCAGGACAGCGTCTACGACGCGCTGCTCGAGAAGCTCATCGCTCGCGTGGCCAAGCTCAAGCCGGGGAACGGGCTGGACAAGGACAGCCGCATGGGACCGATGCACAGCGAGGCGCAGCGGGCCGAGGTCGAAGCCCAGATCAAGGATGCGGTCGGGCACGGTGCGAAGGTGCTGTTTGGCGGAGGCCGGCCCAAGGGGGAGCAGTACGACAACGGTTGGTTCATCGAGCCGACGATCCTTGTCGATGTGCCTGACGACGCGCGTGTCTGGAAGGAGGAGGTTTTTGGGCCTGCGTTGCCCGTGCGCCGCATCAAGGACCTGGACGAGGCGCTTCGCCTCGCCAACGACTCGCCTTTCGGGCTTGGGTCTTCGATCTGGACCGCCAACATGGCGCACGCGCGCCGGGCGGTGCAGGAGCTCGAGGCCGGGTACACCTGGGTCAACGCGTTGCAGATCGCGCACGACGAGCTGCCCTTCGGCGGGGTCAAGCAGTCGGGGTTTGGCAAGGAGCACGGACTCGAAGCCTATTACTCGTACACGGAGCAGAAGTCGGTCGTTTACGGCGGCGTGTAGGGGATGAGAACGGGGCTGGGCGTGCTGGGCGTGCTGGTGCTTCTCATCGGGGCGGTGTTCGCCGGCCAGGGCCTGGGCTTCATCCCGGGCAGCGTGATGACCGGGGACATGAAGTGGTTCTGGATCGGCGCGGTGATGGTCGTGGTGGGCCTGGTGCTGGGCTACTTCGGGTTCTCGAGAAGGCCTGCCCCGCCCTCCCCCTGACGGGGGAGGGCTTCGACCCCACCGCTCCTACGCCGCCACCGTGCCTCGTTCGACGTCCCCACCCCCGGGAGCTTGCTTCGCAAGCTGCCGGTCCCTCCCCAACAAGTGGGGAGGGGCTTAGAACCGCCTGTTTGGCGGTTCTAAGCCGTTCTCCCATTCATGCGATCCCACTGGCCCTGGCATTCGACGCACCGCGTCGCTGACGGTTGGTACTTCAAACGATCGGCCGGAATCCTCCCGGCGCAGGCCTCGCAGATGCCGTACGCGCCGTCGCGGACCCGCTCCAGCGCGTGCTCCACCTGCTCGCGGTTCGCGTCGAGGAGATGGACGAGGATGTCAGACGTCTCGCGGTCCGAGAGAGCTTGCGCTAGGTCGGCCTCCTCGGGAATCCCTGTGAGCACCCCGCCGGTGACGTCGTTGAGAGGTCGGTGCAGGCCGGCCTCCTCGCCGCACGCTGCGGCCAGATGCTCCAGATTCAGCCTTTCGGCCTCAAGCCTTTCCTCGGGCGCCGGGCCCGGACCTTTGCGACTAGCCATTGGCATCCGCTCCTTCCACTTGAGATACCGGTTCAAGCAACTCTTACGTTCGTCAGTCACAACGTCCGCCCATGGCCTTTTACCCGGGTCGCGCAGAATAAGTCGCCTGTGTCTCCGGCCATGAGGAAATTGAGTGCACCCGTGCTGCTCCTTCTGACGCTCAGCGCATGTTGGGGCGGCCCTGTAAATCGCCCCGCGCCCACAGTCGCCCAGATCGGCAGCGACCTCAACTGCTCTGCCAGCGATCACGGGTTCGAGGACGGCCAGGCAGGGTGGGGGTTCTGCTATCCCGCTACGTGGCAGTACCTGGAAAGGGTGGCGAATCCGGTCGATGCGGGTCCCACGCATCTGGACATCCTGCTGAGCATCACCGATGTGCCCTGTGTCCCCGGGACGCCCATAGCAAGCGAAACGCCCCACCCCGTCTGCCAGCCGAACGCCGGCCTCTTCGGGTTGATGGTCATCTCGACTTATGACAGCGCCGGGGCCACGGACCTCACCAGCTGGATGCAGGCCAACTTGAAACCGGTGCCAACGGGTCAGTCGATCCAGTGGGGCAATGCCACGGAGGCCGAACAGCTGACCGACGGCCGTCGCATCGCCTTGACGCCCCATCATGTGGTCGTCATGGAGCTGCGGTTCAACAAGGACGGGCTTAATCTCGAATCGTTCCTGTCGACCAGGCTCAGCACCTGGAAGTTCCTCTACTGATCTAAGAGTGGCCGACGCCGAGCCTCGACGCTTGCTTTCTCACTACAAGGTGAGTCGCGATCCGGACGGCAATCTCGTCCTGCTGATGCCCTGGCCTGGGAGCTCGCTTCTTGGCTGCGGCCTGCCCGCCGTCGCGGTCTCGATCCTCGGGGTCCTGCTGGCGCAAGTGGGCAACTCTCCTGTCGCGTGGGGCATCCCTGTCGTTGCCCTCTCGTTCGCAGTCATCTTTCTGGTCGTGCTCGCCTATCAAGGCAGCCACGCGTGGGTTCTAAAGCCTGGACAGATAAAGCGGGGCACAACGTTTGGCGACCACTATTGGCCGGGATCGCGATGGTCGACCGCGCGTTCAGTCGTCGTGAAGCGGCGGCTGTGGCCCTCGGGCCGCGGTAGCTCGGACAGGGTCTATGTCGTCTCGGACCGCGGCGCGCGGTCAAGCCTCCTGACCGTCTTCAACTGGGGCGGAGCCGAATCGAGGCTCGCGACCGGCGGTCAGAGATCGCTCGCCCGCACGGGTCCGATCGTGCCGCAAGCCTCGCGGCCGACGGCAAAGATGGCCGACGAAACGCTCAAGTCGGCGGCGAGCGAGTCGGTCGGCGAGATGGCCGACCTCCTGGTCACCGAGCTAGAGGTTCCCCTTTCATTTGAATGCGAGGTGCCGCCGCCGCCTCCACCGCCGCGACCGAGCCGGCCGAGGCTGCTCTAGCTCGGTCTCTTGAACAGGGTCTGGAGCTTGACCGCCAGACCCATGTCGCCCTTGACCTGGAGCTTGCGGGACATGAAAGCGGACATCCCGTCCATCTGGCCCGTCATGATCTTCACGAAGTCGCCGGAGTCGGCGATCAGAGTGAGGTTCGCGTTCTCGGGCGCGTCGCCCTTGCCCGTCTCGGCCGTGCCGTCGTGGATCTTGACCCACCACTTGCCGGCGTGGTCGCCGCTCAGGTCGAACTGGATTGTCGCCTTCGTCGTGCCCGCCTTCTCCGGTACCAAGAAGCGGGGGAGCGCCTCAACGATCTGATCGGGTGTCAACTGGACTTCAGACATTTGTTTCTCCTTGAGCTAAGGACGAGGGGAAATGTGCATTGACTCTTCAAGAATGCTAACCGCGCTTCGTCTCTGAATGCATGGGGGCCGCGTCAGCGACAATGCCGAAATCGTGACGACCGAGCTGGGCTTGACAGAGGTGGCGGCTGACGTTTTTGAGCTCCGCCTGCCCATCCCGTTCGAGGACGGCCTCGTCAACGTCTTCCTGTTTCCCGATGGCGACGAGGCGGATCTCGTGGATTGCGGCATGAACACCGAGGAATCGGTCGGCGCGATTCACGCCGCCGTTCGGCACGTGGGCTCCAAGCGCATCCGCCGCCTGGTGGTCACCCATATCCACCCTGACCATTACGGCGCCGCCGGTGCGTTCGCGGGCGACGGCCTCGCCGATCTTTACCTGCATCGCCTCGAGGTTCCCCTGGTGTACCCGCGATACGTCGACATCGAGCACCTCGTGCGCGAGGTTCGCGACTACCTCCTTGTGAATGGTGTGCCCGAAGACGAGGCGGAGGTCATGAGCAACTCCCAGCGAGCGCTGAGCGACATCGTCAAGCCGGCGGTTCCTGCGGTGCAGCTGGACGGCGCTGAAACGCTGGACGTCGGTCGCAGGCGGCTGAGGGTGGAGTGGACGCCGGGCCACTCACCGGGTCACATCTGCCTGTACGACGAGAGCGACAAGCTCCTCCTGGCAGGCGACCACATTCTGCCCGAGCTCTCGCCCAACATCGGCCTGCACCCGCAGAGCACGCCGGATCCTTTGCACGAATACCTCGAGGGCCTCAAGCGACTGGCGGCCTACGAGCCCAGCCTGATCCTACCTGCGCACGGTCGCCCGTTCACGGATGCGTCAACCCGGGTCAAGGCCCTGCTTGCGCATCACAAGAAGCGGCTGGATCAGATCGCGGCCATCGTCTCTCGAGGCGAGCGCAATGCATGGTCAGTGGCGCTCGAGCAGTGGGGTCCACGCGACAACTCGTGGGAGAAGCGCGCGGCACTGCAGGAAGGATTGGCACACCTTCAGGCACTGGCGGTCGAAGGGCGGGTGAAGAAGCTGGTGACGCCGACGGCGGTGCGATGGAGTCCCAGCTAAGGGACGACATTCGGCCGGCTCGGGTTCTGTCGCGCCGTAGCGACGACCCCGCTAGAGCTGGAAATCCACCACCGACGTGAATATCTGCGACCTCGGCTGGTTGTTGATCGGGACGGCGCTGCCCCAGCTCAGCACCAACTTGCTGCCTGAGAGCGTCGAGATCCCCGTCGTGTCTCCAGGCCAAACCGACACGTCACCCGGCTGCGTGGAGACGAGGACGGCCGGCGCCAGCCAGCCCTTGGTGATCGAGTAGGGCCGAACGAACAGCTGGTACGCCCCGGATGCGTCGGTGAGCCAGCTCACGTAGGCAACCCCTGATCCGCCCCCCGCCACCTCCATGATGTGGACCGCGTTGCCATCCGCGCCTGTCACACGCACGAGAGCCGACCAGTGCTTGCCGTGGTCGGTCGAGAACGACAGCCAGCCCACGTCCTCCGAGCCCTGGGTATCCCAGGTCGCGTACAGGTTGCCGGCGGAATCTTCACTGAAGGCGCCGTCTATCCACCACTCAGACAGCGACATCGTCAGGCTCGGCGGCCCGAGCAGCACCGGCGTTGACCAGGTCGACCCTCCGTCGTTCGATGCAGTGAAGTAAGTGTTGGCCGGATCCATCGAATAGGTGGTCGTATCGGTGATGTGGTAGCCCTGGTAGGTGAGGTCGATGCGACCATTCGCCTCGACGAACATCGGAGCGCTGTCACCTCCGCTCGCAGGAAAGCCCGGGCTCACAGGGATGATCGAGCCCCACGTCTTGCCGTGGTCGGTCGATTTCTGGATGACCACGTTGAGATCGCCGGTCGCAAAAGCGCAGCTGCCCGCGGTCGCGCATAGGTAGGTCACCGAGGTGCGGTTGGGTCCGTAGTCCCAGGTCACGTACACCGTCCCATCGGGTCCCGCTGCCAGGAAGGGCCGATCGCCCCAGTTCTTCTGGTCTGGCGGCACCAGCGACGCCACCTGCGGAAAGGTCACGCCGTGGTCGAACGACGTCGCAACCACGGGGTAGTACTCGCTCGATTTGGAGATCATGAAAGCGGCGTAAACGGTGCCGTCGGCGGCCACTGCCACTGTCGGGTCCCAAACATTCACGTTCGAGCCCACCGACCCGGGCACTGAAAGGGGCGTCGCGAACGTGCGGCCGCCGTCAGTGGATCGCGCAAACGCGATGCCGCGGCAGCCCATCCAATCCTCATAGACGTAGCCGAGCTTTTGATCGACAGCCTGTAGGACCTCAGCGTTCTGGCCTGCGCAGCTCGCGCTGATATCGAAGTTTGGGCTCACGTTGTAGGTCACTTGGGCCGAGGCGACACCCGAAGTGGTGACGATGGCAATGAGCCCGGCGACGCCGGCAGCGCCAAGAGCCTTGCGCACGCTTCCAACCTCCATCACGAAAGCCGCCTGCGGCGCCGCGATCATCGGCGCGGGCGGGGCCAATTGTCAAGGAGGACA
Organism: Candidatus Dormiibacterota bacterium; assembly: GCA_036569925.1. GTDB lineage: Bacteria > Chloroflexota > Dormibacteria > Dormibacterales > Dormibacteraceae > Palsa-872. The sequence continues at coordinate 8,101 of DATCPU010000370.1, read as the reverse complement.
AAACAGCCATTTGGGCACGAATGGTGGCCCGGCCGCAATTTTAGTGGGCCATTCGTGCCCTTTGGTCGAATCCGCCGGCGCGTGGGTTCCTACCGCGTGCCGACAGCCTCGCTCGCGGTCCTGATGCCGAGCGGAAAGAGCTCCGCTGGGTAGCAGCCGACTCCGACCGCACCCGGTCCTGTATGCGCGCCGACCACCGGGCCGAGCGGCTGGATCATCAGCGTGTCGGCGATCGGCTTCAGCTCGCGTGCAATTCGCTCCGCGTCGGCCTCAGCGTCGGCGTGTCCGACGATGATGCAAACGCCTTTTCCGTGATCCAGGTCGCGCGTCAACTCCATGACGCGCATGAGCGCGCGCTCGAATGTCCGCACGCGCTCCAGCGGCGTCACCAGACCATCGCGGATGCACAGCACCGGCTTGACCTGGAGCACCGAACCCAGCAGCGCGCTGGCGCGACCAATGCGCCCACCGCGGCGCAGAAACTCAAGGGTCGCGACCGAGAAGTAGGTCTGAAGGTGCGGCTTGATAGCTTCCACCTTGGCTTCGATCGCTTCGGCGTCAGCGCTTCGTGCACTGAGGGTTGATGCGACCAGAGTGATGAGACCGAGCGACATCGAAGCGACCCCGGAGTCGATCACCCGGATGCGTTTCGGGTCGGTCATGTCTGCCGCTTGTCGGGCCGAGTCGAAAGTGCCGCTGAGCTTCTCGGAGATGTGAATGGAGACGATCGACTCGTGATTCTTCAGCAACGCGGCGTAGGTTTCTGCAAAGCGTCCCGGTGACGGCTGTGATGTGGTGGGATGCGTGGTGGCTAAAGGCAGACGGCGATAGAACTCGGCGGGTGTGATATCAACACCGTCCAGAAGGCTCTGGCCATCCAGGTGCAGCGTCAGCGGCACCATGGTGATGCCCCGGGCGGAGGCGAGAGCGGGAGGCAGGTCGGCGGTCGAGTCGGTGACTATGGCGACGCCGCGGGCGGTCAACTGGGGCCCCTCAAGGGGGAACGATCTTTACTTCGACCGCATCCTGGACTTTCTTGAACCGGTGGAACAGAACCTTCTCAACGGGCCGGAGGAGGAAAAGCATCGCAAGGATTAGGGCGGTCGTGAAGATCGCCGGCACATAAAAGCCGAATCCAACTGCCATTCCGATCGCAGCCACCACCCAGATCGAGGCGGCCGTCGTCAGGCCGTGGACTTCGTTACCCTGCCGCAGGATCGCACCCGCGCCGAGAAAACCGACCCCGGTCACGACCTGCGCCGCGATACGCGTCGGGTCCGTCGAGCCTTTGAATGCCTCGAGCCCCAGGCCCGAGAACAGGCATGCCCCGACGCCAACGAGCCCAAGGGTTTTGATGCCGGCCGGGTGGCCGTGAAACTCGCGCTCGAAACCAATCGAGATTGCGAGAATTGCCGTGACGAGCAGCCGGAGCGCGAAATCGACGTCGCTGAGGAGTGGCAGCTGCTCAGCCCTTACCCGGCCTGCCGGGTTGGTCCTTGCCGCGTGGTTCATCGGGGAACTCCGGAAGGTCGGGCAGGTCGAGGCTGTTTACGAAATCTCTGAACACGGCCAGCCGTTCTTCGTCGACAGGGCCCTCGGTCTTGTCACCGGAGTCCGAAGCTTCATCGGGGTCGGGGATGATGCCTGCGCTCTCCATCACCTCGGTGGCGACGAAGATCGGGCACTCGACGCGCACCGCGAGCGCGATCGCGTCCGACGGTCTGGCGTCGAAGTCGAGGTCGCGCCCGTCCTGCTTTACGTAGAGGCGCGCGTAGAAGACCTGGTCGGCGAGTCGCGTCACCACGATGCGCTTGACGCTTATACCGAGGTCACCGAAGGCAGTCGCCATGAGGTCGTGGGTGAGGGGGCGGCCGAGCGGGTTGCCTGAGATCTTGGTGGCTATGGCCTGGGCTTCGAAGGAGCCGATCCAGATCGGGAGGTAGCGGTCCGCCTCCTTCTCCTTGAGGATCACCAGGTGCTGCGCGGTGGGCATGTGGATTCGGATGCTGTCCACCGATACCTCGATGAGGTTTTTCATCCGGGATCACATTACTCCTAGAGGCTGAGAAAGCCGCCGTTCTCCGGGGTTATCGCATAGCTGGGCGTCCCCTTCCGGCCGGGCACGCTTGGCGTGCCGGGCCACCCTCCCCGGCGAGCGGGGAGGCCAACGTTTGTCCTTGATCAGTCGCCCGTAAAATCCGATGGTGGCTAAGGGGAGGCGCGGGCGCGTGGTTTTGATCGACGCTCACAGCCTCATCTACCGCGCGTTTTTTGCGCTGCCGCCGATGAGCACTTCGGACGGGCAAGTGACCAACGCGGCCTATGGCTTCACGTCGATGCTTGCGATCGTGCTCGCGTCGCGGCCCGAGTACGCGGTCGCGGCTTTTGACGTCGGGGCCCCGACCTGGCGGTCCAAGGAGTACGTCGAGTACAAAGCCGGCCGGCGCGCGATGCCCGACGACCTGCGGCCGCAGATCGAGATGGTGCGCGACATCCTCACCAGCCTTCAGATTCCTATCCATGGCATCGCGGGCTTCGAAGCCGACGACCTGATTGGCACGTTCTCTCGACTCGCGGAAGAGCGCGGCCACTCGGTGACCATCGTGTCCGGCGACCTCGACTGCCTCCAGCTGGTGTCGGAGTCGGTCGAGGCCCTCGTGCCAAGGCGTGGCATCACCGATACATTCGTTTACGGACCCGACCAGGTCCGCCAGCGCTACGGCTTCGAGCCCGCTCAGCTCATCGACTTCAAAGCGCTGCGCGGCGACACGTCGGACAACATTCCCGGCGTCCCCGGCGTCGGTGACAAAACGGCCGCCAAGCTGGTCCAGGACTTCGGTTCGGTAGAGGCGCTGCTCCAGCGGGTCGACGAGCTCCCCGAAGGTCGGTTGAAGACCTCGATCAAGGCGAACGCCGATCAGATCACCCTGGGCAAGCGGATGGTCACCATCGTGCGTGACGTGCCCGTCGAGCTCGACCTCGAGGCGGCGCGATGGACCAGGTACGACTACGACAAGGCGCGCGTCGTGTTCGACCGTCTGGAGTTCAGGCAGCTTCTCAGCCGCTTTCCTCCGCCCGATCAGGTGCCGGTGCAGCCAAGCCTTACCTTCGAAGCCGCGCCCGAGCCCGCAGGCCTCAAGGTGGTCGACGACCCCACCGAGGCCGCCAGCCTGCTCGACGGCTCCGGTGATGTTGGCGTGTATGCCTTCAACGAGAGCACGACCCGCGGCGCACGAACGGTCGGCCTGGGAGTGTCGACCGGCAAGGAGACGTTCTACGTCGCGAAGCAGGAGGCGATGGACGCCGTGGCCAGCACGCTATCCGGCAGGCCGATCTCAGGCCACGATGCCAAGGAGACGGAGCTCGCACTTCGCTCCCTGGGCGGTGGTAAGCGGGAGTGGGCGTTCAGCACCTTCCTCGCCGCCTACCTGCTCGGCGCAGGTTCGCGCGATCCGCGCCTCGAGGACCTCGCGAAAGAGTTTCTCGACGTGGCGCTCGTCAGCACCGAGCAGCTGCTGGGCACCGGGCGCGCCGCCCGCAAGGTGGCTGACGTGTCGGTGAGCGAAGCCGCGGAGTTTGCAGCGCGGCGCGCCGAAGCGATTCTCAATCTTCGCCCTCGCCTGGAGGCCGAGATGCAGAACCTCGGCGTCGATTACCTCTTTCATGAGATAGAGCTGCCCCTCGCAGGTGTGCTCGCCGACATGGAGTCGGAGGGCGTGGCGATCGATGTCGCTTATCTCAAGGACATGCAGGAGGAGCTAGGCGGGCAGCTGGCCGCAATCGAGTCGGAGGTCGAGCAGGTCGCCGGTCAGAAGTTCAACCTCGGCGCGCCACAGCAGCTTGCGAAGGTGCTGTTCGAAGACCTTCGTCTGCCGGTGGGCAAGCGCACGAAGACAGGTTATTCGACTGATGCCGATACGCTCGAAGGGTTGCGCGAGAAGCACCCGATCATCGGGCTTATCCTCGAGCACCGCCAGCTGTCAAAGCTCAAGTCGACATACGTCGATGCGCTGCCGCAGATCGTCGATCCGATCAGCGGGCGCGTTCACACCTCGTTCGGGCAGGCCAGCACCGCCACCGGCCGTCTCTCGTCATCCAACCCGAACCTCATGAATATTCCGATTCGGACCGAGCTTGGGCAACGCATCCGGCGCGCTTTCAGGGCAGGGCGTCCGGACCACGTGATGGTGTCGGCGGACTACTCGCAGATCGAGCTTCGGATTGCAGCGCACCTCAGCGGCGATCCCAAGCTGCTCGGCGCGTTTGCCGCCGGGCAGGACATCCACACCGCCACCGCGGCTGCCGTGTTCAAGATTCCGATCGAGTCGGTGGATCCGAATCAGCGAAGGCTGGCCAAGGTGGCCAACTTCGGGTCGATCTATGGGCAGGGAGAGTACGGGCTGTCGCAGCAGCTGGGAATCACAGGCGATGTGGCGAGGGATTTCCTCAAGGAGTACTGGTCCACCTACTCGCGTCTCAAGGAATACCTCGATGAGGTCCGGCACAGGGCGAGGGAGGAGGGGTTCGTCGTCAGCGCGACCGGTAGGAGGCGGGCGATTCCCGACCTGCGATCGCCCAACTTTCAGCTGCGGAGCGCCGCCGAGCGGATGGCTATCAACTTTCCGATGCAGTCGCTCGCCGCGGACATAATCAAGATCGCGATGGTGCGGTTGCAGCGCGAGATCGAGGCTGATCACATCGAGGGCCGCATGCTCCTGCAGGTCCACGATGAGCTGCTGTTCGAGGTGCCGGAGTCGGAGGTCGATCAGTTCGCTGAGAAGGTGCCGCGCATCATGACCGGCGCCTACGAGCTGGAGACTGGGATCGAGGTGGAGACGAAGGTGGGTCCGAACTGGGCGGATATGAAGAAGCTGGCGGTGGTGCGTGCCTGAGCTTCCGGAGGTAGAAACTATCGCCGCTGATTTGCGGCCCCATCTCGTTGGGCGCACCTTTCTTCGTTGCGAGCTTCGGTTTCCCACCATCGTCCGCCATCCCGAGCCGGAGGCCTTCATCGATGCGATCGTCGGCATGCGCGTTACCTCCGTCGGGCGCCGCGGGAAGTACATCCTCATCCGCCTTGTCGACGACCTCGTCCTGGTCGTGCACCTCGGCATGAGCGGCCAGCTCCGGCTCGTGGATCCGGACACTCCCCTCGCGCCGCACACGCACGCCGTCTTCGACCTGGACGACCGTCGCCAGCTGCGTTATCGCGACCCGCGCCGTTTTGGGCGGCTCCTGCTGGGTACCGAGTCCGATCTGCTCGCCGCCGGCGCGATGCCGCCCCTCGGTCCCGAACCCATCGATCCGGCATTTGGCGTCGACGACCTCTATCAACGTTTTCGCAAGCGCAAGGCGCTGATCAAAGCTGTGCTGCTTGACCAGTCCACCATCGCGGGAGTCGGCAACATCTACGCGGACGAGTCGCTCTACCGCGCGCGCGTGCGCCCGGACAGAATTGCGCGGAGCTTGAGCAAGGGCTCGGTGCGCCGCTTGCACGAAGCGCTCCGGCTTTCCCTGCTGATCGCGATCCAGAATCGCGGCAGCTCCGTCGACACTTATCGCGACGCGTGGGGCGAGATCGGGGGGCAACAGGAGAAGCTGCAGGTCTACGGCCGCGCGGGCGAGCCCTGCTTCACGTGCGGCCGGCCGCTTTCATTGGTGCGCATCGCGGGCCGCAGCTCGGTTTTTTGCCGCCGCTGCCAGCGTTAGTGGCGCCTCTTTACCCACGGCTTCTCGTGCTGGTCGCGCTGGTCGTGGCTTTTGTCGCCCTCACCCTCTTCGTGAGCGCTGGATGGCTTGGTCCCCTCGACCATCAGGTCCTGAGCGCGATGTCGAGCTCGTGGACCGAATCGCTGCATCCCCTTTTCCAGTTCATTGCCGAGCTCGGTGGCGTGGAAGTCACGAGCATCCTCATGCTCGGCCTCCTCTTCTATCTGTGGCGTGGAGGCTTTGGCGCGGACACGCTAGTGATCCTGGCTTTCGCCGGCGGCCTGGCGCTCGAGATTGTGTACAAGATTGCGCTCTACCACCCCGGGCCACAGCGGGCCATCACCCACAGGGACGGTCCGAGCGTCACTGACTTATTGACGGGAGGCGCCGGGCTCAACAGCTTTCCGAGCGGCCATGTCGTCCGTGCTGTTATCGCCTACGGGTTGATCGCTTTCGTCGTGCGACGGCTCGCTCCCTGGCCGGTGGCGCGCGCTGCTGCCATACCCCTTGCTGTAGTGCTGATCGTGATCATCGCGTTCGACCGCCTTTACCTCGACGTGCATTGGGAGTCGGATGTCATTGGCGGCCTTCTGCTCGGTGCAGTCGCCCTGCTCGCGGGTACCGTCTGGCTGGATCGCCCTCGAAGGACGGACAATTGATCTGGTGAAGGACGCCCGCGACAAACGCACGACAGTGACTTCCGATCGGCCGATCCTGATCATGGTCACAGCCGGCGGCCGTAACGATGCAGAAAAGCTGGGCGAAGGGCTGGTGGAAGGCCGGATGGCCGCGTGCTGCACGGTGATACCGATGGTTCACTCCTTCTATTACGAGGGCGGCCAGCTGAAGCGCGAGCACGAATCGCTGCTGCTCATCAAAACCGTGGAATCACGCGCCAAAGCGGTCCAGGACTACGTCCTCGCCAACCACTCTTACGAGGTGCCGGAGATCCTCCAGATCGCCATCGAAAGTGGCAGCCCCGCCTACATTCAGTGGCTTGCCGACCAGGTGTCGGTAACGCGAACCGACCGTCCTGTGAACACTTAGACTCTCCGATGCGTGGCCACGGCAGTTGATCGTTCTGATGCTGATTCGGGCGGCTCCGGAGGTCGCCGGCAACGTGCCCGGCGCCGGGCGGCTGCCAGCGAAGGTCTGAGCCTCAAGTCGGTCCTGTCCGAACTCGAGCCAAACCCGAAACCACCTGCGCCCGCGCCCGTTGTACCCGTGGTGGGTACGGGCAAGGCAGAGCGCAGGCAGGTGACGCGTCGGCGCGCGACAGCCATTAAGGAGGTCGCGGCCAAGGCGCCAGTTTTCGCGAACGTCATTGCCGAGACGGTGACAGTGGCGCAACCGGCCCCGGCTTCGACGTCCGTTTCGATCCCGGCCCCATTGCCCGAAGTTCCGCCCGCTCCTTTCGTGCCGCCCGGTCCGGCAACCCTGTTGCCCCCAACGGCCGCGCAGGACGACCTCTACGCCGATCTCATCGGGCAGGCCGTCGGCCTGCGCCTCGACTCCGTGTCGCGCGAGTTCGGCGGCGATGAGGACATACGCGTCACGGCGCTGAGGGACGTGTCCATCGAGATCGGTCCCGGCGAGTTCGTCTCGATCGTCGGCCCGTCAGGCTGCGGCAAGACGACTCTGCTTTCGATGATGGGAGGCCTGGACCGTCCGACCTCCGGTCACGTCTACGCCGCTGGGCTGCCGCTCGGCGAGCTCGCGGACAGCGACCTCGCCGATTACCGCCTGCAGAGGGTCAGCACGGTCTTCCAGTCGTTCAACCTGGTGCCCTCGATGAGCGTGGAGGACAACGTCGCCCTTCCGTTGACGCTGGCAGGCGTGGAGATCGAGGAAAGGCGCAGGCGGGCGCGACACCTGATCGAGCTGGTCGGCCTGGAGGGTCGCGCCCGGACGCGGGCGAGCCGTCTCTCGGGAGGCGAGCAGCAAAGGGTTGCGGTGGCCCGGGCCCTCGCCAACCGCCCCGGCCTGATCCTTGCGGACGAGCCCACCGGCAGCCTCGACTCGGCATCGGGCGAGGTGATCCTCAAGCTCCTGGCCGAGCTCAACCGCCGGGGGGCGACAGTGGTGCTGGTGACCCACGACTACGAGGTCGCACGGCGGGCGCGCCGCGTTGTCCGGATGATCGACGGTCGTGCGATCGAGCTCGACCACGGCAAGCAAACGGTTCGCAAGCAGGATCCGGTGACACCACCCGCCCGTCTCCACTGGCGCGACACGCTGAAGGTGGGGCTGGGCAGCGCCGGGCGCCGGCCGCTGCGCACGAGCCTCACCACAACCGGCGTGGCCATCGGCATCGCTGCAATGAGCTTGATCGTGGCCCTTGCCGGCGGCCTCCAGAGCGCCCTAAGCGCACCGGCGCTGGCGACGAGCCAGC
>DATCPU010000369.1:0-4759 GCA_036569925.1 Candidatus Dormiibacterota bacterium | reverse complement strand
CCGCCTCCTGCGCGCGACTCTTCGCTGCGTGCCGCGTCATCCCGCGCCGAGCCCACGCGTTGCTGCGCGGCCGATTGTCCCCTGAACACCCACAACACAAGCACGGCAGTCAAGGCGGGCAGAACCGCAGTCGCGTACAGGATGCTGCGGATTGGGAAGTGGTCGATCAGCTGGCCGCCCATGCCCGCCCCGATCGCGCCGGCGATCAACCACTGCGCTGACAAGAGCGCAAGGCCTGTGGCTCGCAGGCGCGCGTGAAGCGCGGTGCCAACGTAGGACCGACCCACGGGCCCTGCCGCGACGTACATGCCCGACGCCAGGAAGTAGCTGATGGCGATGGGCAGGACCGAGCCGGCGCTGGCAACGAGCAAGATGCACGCCGCATACAGCAGCTGCGACACGAAGAGCGGAGCGCGGTAGCCGTATCGATCTGCCAGGAATCCCCACAGCCACTCGAATGCGAACATCCCAAAGCCGAACATCGCGAGGGTCAGCCCAATCTGGTTGGGCGTTGCACGCAGCTGGCGAAGCTCCAGCGGGAGGCAGATCTGGATCACGCCCGTCGCGAGGGTCGAGAAGGTCAACGCGGCAACGAGGGCACCGCTGCGGCTGCGGATCAGAGAGTCGTTGATGGTCGCATACCATAGGCCACGCGATGACGCGGTGAGGAGAGCGTTGCACGTCCCCTCCGGCCCCTTCGGGTCCACCTCCCCGGCAAGCGGGGAGGACAATGCGGCCCAGATATGAACGACATTCGTATCGGTGTGGTGACCGAACCTCTGGTCGATCGTCCGCTGACCGAGGTCATGGATTGGCTTAAGCGCGACGTGCCTCTTGTCACCGACCTCGAGATCGGCACCGGCGGGTATGCACCGACCAACCACTGCGATATGCAGGCTCTGCTGCACGACTCCGGGGCGCGCAAGACCTGGCTTCATGAGATCACGGCACGCGGGTTGAGGGTCGGCGCGCTGAACGTTTGGGGCAACCCGCTGCATCCGGACTCTGCGGTCGCGACGAAGCACGACGCGGATCTGCGGGACACGATCAGGCTGGCGGCCGCGCTGGGTGTCGATCGGGTGGTTGCGCTTGGGGGTTGTCCCGCCGGGGCGCTCGGCGACCAAACCCCTCACTTTTCAGGCGGCGGCTGGCTCCCCTACCTCGAGGACGTCTACCGGCTGCAGTGGGAATCGAGCGTCGAGCCGTACTGGTCGGACGTCGCCGATTTTGCCCGCCGCGAGCACGAGCACTTGCGCATCTGCCTGGAGCTGCACCCGGGCACTGTGGTCTACAACGTCGAGACCTTCACCCAGCTCGCGAAGCTGGGCGATGCCATCGCTGCGAACATCGACCCCAGCCACTTCTTCTGGATGGGCATGGACGCCAACGCTGTGGTCGCCGCACTCGGCGAGCGAATCGGCCATTGCCACGGCAAGGACGTCGCCTTCTCGTCCCGCTATCTGGCGATCAACGGGTTGCTCGACCGTCGATGGCCCCGCCCACCCGAGGCGATGCCGTGGAACTTTGCGGTCGTCGGTCGTGGCAAGGACCCGCAGTGGTGGGCCGGATTCGTCGCCGGCCTCGCCGCCCACGGGCGGCTGCACACCATCGCGATCGAGCACGAGGACCCGTTTGTGAGCCCCGAGGAAGGGATCGCCGAGGCGGCCGGCCTGCTGTCTTCGGCGGCCCGGAAAACGCGCTCGACCACTTCCCTGAGCTGACAGCGCGCCGGCTCAGAGGCGTTGACAGGAGCCGCGGATTTCGTATACCGTCCCAGTGGAACGTTCCAGCGCAGGATCGGGGGTGGTTTGAATGGGCAACCGGCTCAGAGTTGGAGTCATCGGAGGCGGCCTGATCGCTCAGGTCATGCACCTCCACTATCTCCGCGAGCTTGCCGACCGGTTTGAGATCTCCGCGATCTGCGATCTCTCGGCCGAGGCTCGCGCGGCGGTGGCCCGCGAGTATTCCGTTCCGCAACAGTTCGAGAGCTGGCAGGACCTGATCGCGCAGCCGCTGGATGCTGTGCTCGTCTTGACGTCAGGAAGCCACGCCCCAGCGGCGATCGCCGCGGCCACGGCAGGCATTCACGTCCTGGTCGAAAAGCCCATGTGCTTTTCAGTTGCCGAGGGCAAGGAGATGGTCGAGGCCGCCGACAAGGCCGGCGTGACCCTGATGGTGGCTTACAACAAGCGGTACGACCCCGCCTACGTGAGGTTGGTCGAAGAATCCGCACGCATGCAGGACGTCCGGCTGTTCCGGATCACGACTCTCGAATCTCCTCTCGATGCATACGTCAGCCATTACAACCTTCGCCGCGGCGGCCCCTTGCCCAATGAGGTGGCCGCGAAGTTGAACGACGACAACCAGGCCCGCATCACCGCGGCCATCGGCGAGGCAGATCCCCTGTCGCGATGGGCGTATCACCTGGTGCTGCTCGACAGCCTCGTGCACGAGCTCAATGCAATGCGAGGGGTGATGGGCGAGCCCGAGCGCCTCGATTATTCCGACATCCGTGAGACCGGCCTCACAGCGATCTTCAAGTACGGCGATACGCAATGCATCCTCGCGTGGGTCGACCTTCCAGGGATCGCGCGATACGAGATGGAGTTCGCGCTCTATTCCCCGGACCGCCGGCTCACCCTCTCGTTTCCCTCGCCCTTTCTCCGCAGCATGCCCACCATGCTGATCTCGGAGACAGGCGAGGCCAAGTCGCCACGGTCTTCGCGGACCGAAGAGATCACCTCGTTCAGTGAAAGCTTCAAAGAGGAGCTGATCCACTTCCACGACTGCATCACCGGTGGTCGCGAGCCCGTCACCTCGGGTCGGGACACGCTCCACGACATAGCGCTTTGCGAGGCCATCGTCAGCGTGCACCGGACGCGCACACCGCGCGAACGGCCGTCCGAGCCGGCGATCACGGCAGGGCGCTAACGTGGCTCGCGAAGCTGCACGCATCGTCGTCGCCAACGCGCCGGTGAGCTACGGCGCCTTCGAGCTGACGGTCGGCATCGACCCAAACGTGCCCGACGCTTCGATGGTGCTCGATGAGGTCGCCGGCGCTGGGTACGCCGGCATCGACCTGGGGCCGGCCGGTTACTTCGGCGATCGCGAGACGCTGGCGGGTGCGCTCGAGTCGCGTGGCCTCGCGCTCTGCGGGGGCTTCTTCGAGCTCCCTTTCAGCGATCCGGCGGCGATGGATGGTGCAATGCTCGGTCTTGATGAGCTCTTGGACCTGTTCGATGCGGTAGCGCCGCGCGACGGTGCCTTCAAGCCCAAGCCAACCCTTGCGGACGCCGGCAGCGACCTGCGCCGCAGCCGGCCCTTTCAAGCAGCTCGCGACCACAGCCTCGGTTTCGACGCCGATGCCTGGGCCCGATTCGCCGGCGGCGTGGAGATGGCTGTCGCAAGATGCAGCGAGCGTGGTTATGAGCCGACCCTCCATTACGAGGCTGGCACGCACATCGAAGCTCCGTGGGAGATATCGGCCGCCCTCGAGCTCACCTCGATCGGCCTCTGCCTCGACACCGGACATCTCATGCTTGGTGGTGGGGATCCTGTTCGCGCCCTTGCGGATTGGGGCGATCGCATCAATCACGTCCACTTCAAAGACGCTCGCAAGGCGGTCGTCGAGGACATTGTTCGCGAGGCAGCGCCGGTTTCCGAGATCTGGGTGCGGCACGCTTTTTGCCGCCTCGGCGAGGGCGATCTTGAAGTGGACGCGGTGCTTGAGTGGTTGCGCCGCAATTACACCGGCTGGCTGGTGGTCGAGCAGGACGTGCTCCCGGACCCTGACCGTATGAGCGGCCGGCCGGCCCTCGACCAGCGGGCCAACCGCGAGTTCCTGCGCGCGCGGGGCTTCTGATGGCGACCTTCAACCTCGGCCTGGTCGGTGCGGGCAGGATGGGGCAAAACCACCTGAAGGCGATCGCTGGCTCCGACGTGGTGAAGGTGACAGCGATCGCCGAGCCGGCGGAGGCGACTCGCGCCGCCGTCGCGAAGTCGGGTGCGGCGGTCCATGCGGATCTCAATTCGATGCTCGATGCAGGCGGCCTGGACGGAGTCCTTGTGTGCGCCCCCAGCGACCTCCACCTCGACACCGTTCGCCGGCTCGTAGCTGCGCGGATGCCGATTCTGTGCGAGAAGCCACTGGGCGTCGTCGGGTCCGAGGCAAAAGAGGCCGCGAGTTTGGCGGCTGACGCTGGTCTGCCGCTGCAGATCGGCTTCTGGCGCCGCTTCGTGCCGATGCTCAAGCAGTTGAAGGAGCGCATCGACGGCGGCGAGCTTGGCGACATCTACGCCATCGCATGTTTTCAGTGGGACGGCCGGCCGCCTGGTGCGTACTTCCGCACGCACAGCGGCGGCATCTTCGTCGACATGGGCGTGCACGAATTCGACCAGGCGAGGTGGCTGAGCGGCCAGGAGTTTGTTGCCAGCAGCTCGCTCGCCTCCGGGGTTGCAGAAGAGCCGTGGCCCGGCGATCCGGAGAGCGCTCACGCCCTGGCCGAGCTCTCGCGCGGGACGACGGCCGTCATCTCTCTTGGGCGGCGCTTTCCGCTTGGCGACGTCTGCAAGGTCGAGGTGTTCGGCACCAAGGGCTGGGAAGAATGCCGCTTCCTGTGGCCCCCCACCGCCGATGAGACATTCTTCGAAGCGCTGAAGATGCAGGCGGAGTCGTTCGCGCGGTATGCGCAGGGGGGGCCGCGAGAAGGCGCCGGTGGCGAAGATGCCGCGGCAGCGTTGGAGGCGGCCGACAGAGCAG